>CAYZLR010000002.1:0-141847 GCA_964479275.1 uncultured Caulobacterales bacterium | reverse complement strand
ATCATCAGGGTAAATTTACACCTAAAAACCCTAAAAAATATAAAGGTGATTATACAAAAATAGTATATCGGAGCAGCTGGGAATTGAACTATTTCTTAAAAATGGATAGAAATCCAAACGTTATTGCTTGGTCCAGCGAAGAAGTTGTGATACCTTATAAGAAACCTACAACAGGTAAATTTCACCGGTACTTTATGGATGTATATATGAAATTCAGAGATAAGAATGGAATTATTAAAGAAGCTATAGTAGAAATTAAGCCATATGACCAAACTCAGCAACCCAAGAAGCCGAAACGTAAAACTAAAAAGTGGGAGGATAAAGCAACAACATATATAATAAATGTTGCTAAGTGGAAAGCGGCTAAAATATATGCTAAGAAAAAAGGTTGGCAGTTTTCTATATTAACTGAAAAGGGAATGGTAAATACAGACTTTCTATAAATATTAAAAATTGAGGTAATCCTTAAGTTGTAGCTTAAGGAAACAACGGAGCATCATTGCTGTCCCTCATAATTTTATTTATAAGGAGCAAATATGTTTATTCATAGAGATTTTATTATTAACAAATATTCCAAATGGTATTATAACTTAATGGAATCTAGAAGTAAGCTTAATCGAGTTAAAACTGCAGAAATTTATTATGAATCACACCATATAATACCTAGATCTATGGACGGTTCAGATGATCCTGAGAACCTAGTACTACTTTCAGCTAGGGAACATTATATAGCACATATTTTGTTAACAAAGTTTACAAAAGGTAAATCTCTTTTTAAGATGCTAGCAGCTTGGAACATGATGTCTAATTTTAATAAAAAATATAAATCTAACTTATATGAAGAAACAAGATTAAAATTTGTGAAGTCTATAAGCGGCGTGAATCATCCGAGCTTTAAAATAAAGAAAGGAGAGCACCATTTATCAAACATTCCACATTCCGAAGAAAGAAAATTAAATCAATCTAAAAACAGAATGGGTTCAGGTAATCCTTTTTATGGTAAAACTCACACTAAGGAAACCAGAAAGAAAATGTCTAAAAGTGGTAAGGGAAAATCTAAAGGGCCTCAAGAAATAATTAAATGCCCTTATTGTAGAAAAGAAGGCGGCACTGGCAATATGAAAAGATATCATTTTTCTAACTGTAAATTTAAGTAAAACAATTATTTTACCACCGCCAGCGCGGCGGAACTACTGATTCGAAGCCGTCATACTCATCAATTTCATATTCTGCTCCATCAGGAATCTCTTCAATACACAAATTTGCACACATACCATTAGCCTTTTCACCTAGCTTCTCAATCACCGCTATTAAGTCAGGATCTGAGCGATCTTCATCTGCCCACTCATTATAATAATAGTGCTCATTTGGAATCTCTTTAGGATTTTCACCTAAATCAACCTTTGATGGAGACAAACCAAATATAGAAGAGTTTTTATAAGACTCAATATCGTCTATCTTTTTATATGAAGTGTATGGATATCTACCTATTCCCTCATACCAAGTTAAAGTCAAACCTTTAAGTTCTTGGTAAATAGTTTCCGCGAAAGGCGAAAGACTAAATCCGCCATAACAACCATTATATGCTACTTTCATAATATAAGTTTCCTATTTTATTGAGCTAAATCTGCATCCATATATGCATCAGAACCAACTCGGTCAAATGTTACATCTTCAATAGCAAATTTATAAGTTTTACCATTATTAGATTTACCATATAAAGAATATTTGTTTCTTCTAGCTGCACATCCAGCTACAGAAAAAGTTTCGCCTCTTCGATCTTTGAAAGTATCACCAAATTCAACATTAAATAAGCCAAAATGTCTCAACTTATTTTTCTCAAATTCTACTTCTTGAGTTGATTTGCCATCAGTTCGACGGGCTCGCATTTCTAATTTATAAGTAGCTTTATCGCCGTCATAGCTACAATTTCCAGCATGGAAATCCATATCTAAAAGATCACCTAATGCTTTTAAATACTCATTAATTTTGTCTCGATTTTCAATTACTGTATTTTTATTGATAGTCATAATATAAGTTTCCTATTTTGTTTAACTAATATGAATATTATAATCAATTTATAGCGAAAAGTGAATCATTTTTTAATAAATATTTAAAATCAATCAAAAAGAGAACATTAAGTCAATCAATATGAATGGATTAAAGGATAAGATTGGCTCAGCTTTTATTACAATTATATTTACAGCATTGTTGGCTGGAGCTGCTATGCTGATAAAACACGATGGTAAAATTGAACTAATCTTATATAGATTAGAGATGTTAGAAAAGGACGTTGAAAAACTTGAGGAAAAGGAAGATGACTGATAAAAGAGAACCATTAGATAGTCAGATATTAACTGGATATATGCTTTCAAAAGCCAGAGTAAAATATTTAAAGTATACTAATCAGGCTTTAGATTGTTTAGAACAAGCTTTAAAAGATACTAACAAAGATTTAGATGATGAAGTAGTACAGAATGTAGATTTAGGTGAAATTAGATCTTACGTTTATGAAGCTTTAGCTGCGGTTGAACGAGTAGAAATAGCACATAAAGCATTATCAGAAGGTTATCAAGATTTAGGTTATCGTAAATTAACAACTGAAGATTTCAGAAGATTCGGTGGTACAAGAAGATGATAACAAATTTTATGATGGAGAACATAATATTTTTAATAGTATATTTGACTTCCTTTATATGCTTTAAACACAATAAACAAGTATCTATAGCTCTTTTTACTACAAATACATTAGGTCTTCTATTACCAACTTTTAATTTGAATGATTTCTCGTCATTCTCTTTCTTAGTTGGAGCTGTTATAGCATTAATAGGATGTAAAGATTTAAAAGGTAATGAAATAAATCATGCAATAGCATATCTATATTGTCTGCGAGTGATTATTGATTTACCTAAAATAGCCGAGATTGCGGAAGCAGAGATTTCTTGGATTATCTCCGTTAATCTTTTATTGTTACAACTTATACTTGCTGGGGGAGCCGGGATAGGTTATGGAAAAAGAATTAATAATTATCTTGCTAGGTGTAGGAGTAATATCAATAATCTTATTTTTGGATAAAAGAAAATTTGGATTAAAGGAATTATTCAATACAATTAAAAATTTATTTAAAATCGAAGAATAAAAAATGGGAACCATTAGGTTCCCATTTTTGTTAATATTTCTATTAACTAATTCATAATATGTTCCTCAATTAAATTAATATTAAATCATCTATATAAGGAATTTAATTATATACTAATAAATAATAAAAGTAAAATATTATTGCTTGACTTGAATAAGAGGTGTTACATTATTATCTTCAAGAGATAAAATGCATGTTCCTACTTTACAAGCTTCTCTAATTTACTTAACCTCTCTATTTCCTTTTCAATTCTATGCTTTTCAACTAATAATTGAGCAAATCTTTCTTCTTTTGTAATGTCAGATATACTATCCATTTTAATTATATTTGGGCTATTTTCTCCGCTTAATTTTTGATTTTTCCAATCTTGATAAAGAAAGTATAAATCAACCGCAGCTAAAATTCCAATAATGGATATAACAATCATTAGATCTATCAAAGTAAAGCCAGAATTTCTCATAATTTATTTCCTCATACTATAAAACATTATTCCAGGAATACCTAAAGAGTATCTCTGGGACTTATCTTCAATGATACTATCAAATATTAATTTAAAAGTATTATTTTCAATTTCTTCTAAAGAGTATCTAGCATTTGGCAAAAATCTATTCTGTTCAATTAAATTCGGTGAACCATGCCATTCGGCTCCAACACAAGGCTTCTTTCTAGTAGATTTTCCATATGTTTTAAATTGACCTTTGTTATAATCACAATAAACTTTAAAAAATATGTCATCGGCTTCTTTAATCATATCAAATGAAAAGAAATCTTCTTCGCCCATTATATCATAAATGAATGTAGAATTAAAACTTATACAACATTGATTTACATTTTTCCAAGAAGTTCTTGATTTTTCACAGAAATTTCTTACCCAATCTTTGGCTTGAGATACTGCATCCAATCCAACAAATTTTTGAAATCTATCTTTAAAAGTTTTGTGGAAAGCGATACTTTTATTTTCAGTATGGCGTATGATGTAATTCTGAAATTGAAATTCTTGATGCATGATAAAACTCCATTATTAATATATTTTTAATTTTAAACATTATATAACACTTGTTAATAATAGTAAAATTAAAAGGAGCAATAAGCTCCTTTTAATTAGTACCATTCTTCTCTTATAATCATATTAAACGCCTTTAATAGCCTTTAATAGATTATCTTTGGTGCTAATACTTAAATTAATATTCTTTAATACATCACGCTTCTCTAATCCATAATATGAAGCTGCAGCGATTAAAATGCTCGATCGAGCGTAACCAAGCTCTAGCATATTCATTCCTTTCAATTCAAACCAATCTAAAACATCTAACTTTTCAACAGCATCATCAGAAATATTATCATCGACAACATCAGAAACAACAATATCTGCAGGATTTTCTTCAATAGTTTCCTCAACTTCCTCAGAATCTTCAACAACATCTTCAACGGTTGTTTCTTCTTCATCTTCCTGAATTTCAGCTTCAGGATCAACAATTTCTTCCTCAACCACAACATCAACTAATCCTTTAGCTTGCTCAACCCAACCAGCTACTTTAGCTGGACCACCAGGAACCTCATCAGCAATTTTTTGAATAGTGTCTTGATCAATCACTGCAAAATCTTCAAGCGTACTAATACCTGTTAATTCTGTAATAGACTTAGCTACTTTTTCGCCGACGCCTTTTATTTTAGTTAAACTCATTTTATATTTTCTCTTTTTGTTAAATTTCATCTAGAACAACTGTTTCTAGAGCATCGATTAAAGCGTAGCAAAAATCTACTATCTTACGATTATTTATAGTCCTTTTATATGATTGAAGAAACTCTGGTTCCATAATAATAGCAGGACAATTTGTTCTTCTTAAAAAATATAAAGGAGTATTTGTTCTTTCTCTAGAAGACCAGTAAAGTCCTTCTTTAATACCGCGATCTCTAATATTTAAAGGAACTATTGTGTAATCTTGAACTATAGATGCAAATTGTCTACCTCTATAGCTACCAGGCATATAAAGGGTTTCTGCTCCTGATACTATAGCACCACCAACTGAATTAAAATGCATTTCAATAGCATAATCAAAATCATGACTATTAATCCACTTTACTTTTTCTCTAAGGGTGCCTACTGGAACAGGAATAAATTCAAATATTGGTTCTTCACAATCGAAGTCATATATATCGTCGAAAGTGTCTAAAATCTTGTCGACCCATTCGCCAGCTATTTCATGTTCAATAAGATCCTCAAATCTTGCACCAGATTTCTCTGGATAATGTCCTATACTAATTGCTATCCGTTTCATTTAAAATACCTCATATAGAGATATTTATTTACTTATACAAATTCAATAATTATACCTAAATTATCGTTTATATTTTCATTCATTTCTTTAAGTTTTTCTTTGTCGTTTATGACAGGTTTAACTTCATTTACATCTTCAATAATTGAAAGAGGATATATTTTTCTTGGCATAGATATTAATATGGGTTTATATAAGGATTGTATTTTAGATTCAGGTACAAATAAACCCATTAAAGATTCGCTTTCATAATATTCTTTAAAAATCCTCTACGATGCATTTCTTTTTGCTGCTTTTACTTTTTGAGTTTCTTCAAATGATCTGGATTGCTTCTTTCCTATAATAGCTATATTAAATGTTTTTCCTAGCCAATCTAAAATTTGTCCAAGTCTAGAAAAGATAGCTACAAATATATTAACAGCTGGTAGTACAGTTAAAAAGGCTCTACCTAGAATTAATCCAACTGTAGTTTTCGGATCATAATAACTATGATCACCATTATTATATTCTTTTAAATGACGAGCATCTATTGCTAAATCTGATATTGTTTCAAAAATATACGAGATAGCACAAATAACTAATGGTAAAAAATAAAAGCCTGCGGCCCAAGGATCTAAAGGATTAAATGAAAATAATCCACCCCATACATTATCTAAAAAATTACCAATTGATTCAAACATATTTTACTCCTGTTAAGTTATTAATTTCGTTTGTGGAATATATGGACACCGAATAATGCCTGTATCATAATCCATTCGAGCTTTATGCACTATTATTTCTGTTCCTCTATTTGCATTTAAAAATATAAGCTCTGTTCCGTGTTTTGCATTTAAAAATATAATCTCTGGTTCAGGTACATATAAACCCATTAAAGATTCGCTTTTTATGAAAGCGGGAGCAACTCCCGCAATCATAATATTCTTTAAAAATCCTCTACGATCCATTATGTGTATCTAGAAGTAGTATTAAGATGCTTTATTACTTCTTCGTCAGTAATGTGAGTGAGTTCTTTATCATCTTCAGAGAAATCAGCAATAACTTTTGAGATTCTATTGATATCAGCTTTTCTGTGCTCTTCCCACCATGATTGCACATCAACTTTACCCTTAATAGAAGAAGATTCTAAAATATCTGTTAATAGATTTCTTCTATTTAGTTCTCTTAAAACGGCGCACAAACACGCTTCTAAATTTTTAACTTTAATTTTATCTAATGAGTTTCTACTAGGTTCAACAATTGTTTTTGCTCTATCTTCATATATTGTACAAGGCATATTATCGTACCGTAAAGTCTTTTAAGATTTCAATTTGAATTTTACAATCAACTAACGGATCATGTGATGCACCAAATTCTTTATTATATTTACGAGTCATATTATTAACTAACCATTTCTCACCTAATTCATATTCATATTGTCTGCCGATAGTAGCACAACATTGCCACTTCCAAAACTCTTTAATAAATGGATGATCATTAAGATTTAGTGAATGACAAGCATCTTTTAAAATAGCCATATCAAAATGCACACCTTTAGCAAAATGCCAATCACATTCATGATTATCAAAGAAGCTTAATAAGCTAGTAAGACCATCTTCAATCTTAGTTTTACCAGCAAATTGAGACTTAAAAACTGCAGGGTCTTGTTTTTTCCACCAGTCCATAGTATCTTTGCTAAACGTTCGACCTAATCTTTCAATTTGATCTTTAACATCTAAGTAAGTTGTAAATTCATCTATGTAATTCTTTTGAGGATCTTCAAAGTCAAAGATAACGGTAGACACTGAAAGGATACCAGTGTCTCCAGTGGTGCCCACAGCTTCTATATCTGTCATGCTACAAATTTTAGTCATATTACCCTAAGGCGGCCAGGCGACTCCAGTTAAATGGTAATAGGAATCCAGATGAGTCGCCTGGCCTATCAGTTTTCTTTTGTTTAGTCGTCTTCAGGAAGATGAATTTCCACTTTGATAATAATATAAGGTCCATTACTTAAATCTGAAACTTTAGTAGGCATATTATAATCGCGAACGATAATATTTTCTAATAATCCGTCATATTTATTTTTAAATGTAATTTCGTATTTCATAATATAAATGTTTTTATTTGTTTAACTGATGAATCTATTATATACTATTGAGACAAAATGTAAACTACTTTTTATCAATCTTTGTTCGTTTAGTTAAAATAGAACCAAATTTCTTATGATAAAAACTGCAATTCTCTGGACCACAATAAGCAGTAACATCACCTATAGTTCTTGAACCATTATATGTTTGCACCGCACATCCGTTTAAAATAATACAAATGACAACGATTAATGAAATTTTCTTCATAATTTAATACCTATTTGATTTTATATAATTATATACCAAATAGGCATTTATGTACATTATTAATTTGACTTTCTTTGATTATAGAAGCAATATGCTAAATATAATATAGCTGCTAAGATAGCAAATTGTTTGGCAAATAAGCCAACAATTACACCTGCTCCAAAAATTAACGCATTATGAGAAGGTAAATCTAATCCTATATTAAATTCTTTTATCCAATTCCAAACTAATTTATTAATACTTTTAAGATCCATTATTTTCCTCTAACTTATTAAATTGAAAACATCATCAGCTTCAGTTTTATCTAAACGATGTTCTATAAATCTAGGCAAAAATAGCGAAATATCTCCATAATCATCACTAATTAATTCATTATATCTAACTGTGATAATTTGTCCAATTAATTCATCTTTCATAGCCCAAAATTCTTCTCTTTGATCGTCGGAATAGCCACCTCCAATACCTACAGTAAGTCTTCCACTTGCATCTCTGCATTTCAAAGTACCTAGACGACCTCGATGCTTTCCCAAGCCTTCTACGACCTCATCGATCGCAAGCTCCATTTCATTTTCCATTTTCATCTTCATCCAACCTTTAGATCTTTTAGCTTCAAATGGCTGATTTGAATTTTTAACGACGACTCCTTCCATTCCTTGTTCAGTAAATTCAGTGAACATTTTTAGTATCTGTCTTTCATTTGAAACGATTTCATTTGAGGCTATAAGTAGTTTAGGACTGTTAACAGAATTGACTAGGTTGGTCAACATTTCAAACCTTTCTTGAGTGCCAAGAAACTCGGTTTTACCTTTAAAGGTATCAATTGGAACTACGTCAAATGCAAAAAAGGCGATACGAGAAGCTTCATCTTCAGAAATAGTTCCTTTAATAGCTTTATTACAAATACCATTGCCTTTTTTGCGAGACATGATTTTTCCGTTGGTATCATAAACAACTAATTCTCCGTCTAACACCCAACCAGTCGCCATAGCAGATCTAACTTCTTGAAAATTATCTAAGTCGTCTATAACTAAACCTTTACGAGATCTAATTGTATACTTTTCGCCATCTTCTGAAAAAAGGAGAGCTCTCATTCCATCAAGCTTTTCTTGAACCATACAAGGATATTCTACTCTATCTCTTTCAAAGTCTGAACAAAGCATTACATCAAACGTTGGAATAAGATCAGGCCAAACTTTATTTATGGTTTTAATAGAAATACCACAATCAAAATTTCTAGCTATTACTTTTTCTATAATAGGCGCGTCTTCAGCAACAACACTTTCTAAAAGAAATGTTAGAAACATTTTGCCAACATTACCAGTTTTCTTTCTAGTAGCCAAAATATTTTCTATATCGCTTAGTGCGTTGTATAAAGAAATATTATTGAATGATTCATTTTGAATGTATCCAGGTATTTTTCTTATATAGAATTGAATATAATCATTGTAAGCTAAATATAAAGCATATTTTAATTCCTTATTATCTGCTTGCGATTTAAGAATTTCTATTTTTTTATTAGTCGAAGATTCATTTTTCACATCTTCAATAATTTCTGATACGTATGTATATTTTTTCATAATATTATTTATTTAGAAATAGCCAGCAACCACCTGACTTCTTGAGGTTTTTCCATCTGTTATATGATAATCAAAATAATTACATTTTTCCCAGAAGGCCGAAATTGTTAATTTATAAATTTCCTTTTCATAAATTAAATCAATAGTAGTCTCAGCGCCTACAATTCCTCGATCTGTTTCCTCTTCATATAATTCGCGAGAAATTTCTATTGATTTTTCCATTATTAAATCTTTTAATTCTTTAGATATATTCATTACATAGCTCCTTGAGTGTATTTTTGCCACTCAATATAATTTTTAATTGTCCACTGTAATTGATTGGCTTGCTTCATAGCGTGCTCAAAAAATAATACTTGACTTTTTTGAGCTGCTACTTTCTTACTAGCTTCAATTATGGTTTCATCACCAGGTATATAGACATCTCTAATTTCTTGAGCACTTAAAGTCGCAGGAACAAATTTATCAGTAGCAGGATTTTTCTTTCTACCAGAATAATAATTGGTTCTACCTTTAACTAATTTAGATTTTTCAGACTCTAATGTTACTAATTTTCTTTTAGCTTTAATAAGTCTATCAGCCCATTTAGTTACTATAACAGGAACTTCAATTATCTTTTCAGATAAATTATGTTCATTAAAACTAAGATCAGAATTTAGTTCATCTACTGGATTCATTATTCAAATTTATCTTGCATTTCAGTCCAAACAATCACATTATTTTCATCTTTTACGCCATGACGAATCAAAGGAATTACATTATTGTCTGAGATAATATAAACAACGCTATAAAATTCTACTTGGCCATTTTCTGGATTAACGATTGGAGTAAAATCAAAACCTGTTCGAGCTTTTGCATTTCTTAGATTCTCTAACTCTGTTCGAGTATTTTGTAGATGATTTTCTAATTCTCTGCAGCGCTCTTTAAGTACTTTATTCAATTCTTCAGGTGTTCTATCAGTCATATTTTTTTCTTAATTAAAAAGGTTAAGGTGTTCGAATATATGAGCATATTTGTTTTTCATACAATATTTCATAACTCGGTTTGGTAATTCTCCATATTCTCGATATTGATTTAAAATATCTTCCTTTACTTCTAAAGGAGTTTCTGATAAATCAATAAGCTTTTTATTTTGGAAATATCGCTTTACAAGTTTTCCATTGTCGAAATCTTCCATTGATTTCTCCTTGTTTTCAGATAGTGACATATAGTATTCGATATCTGATTTCATTTTATCAAAGTCTAAGTTAAATAGATACTTTAATTTTTTCTGAGTCATTCTACCTTGGCGTTTTGCTTCAATAACTAAAGTGTCATCATCTGATAGAATGTTTGGTATACCGTCTCCAGTATCTCCTCTAAATATTTTCTCTGTTAAATCTAATTCAGGTGTTTGTGATTTCAACCATCTATTTCTAGTTGTATCCCACTGATCAACATTATATCTTTGAAGTTGTACAAAGTCACCATCAGCAGATAATATTAAATGTTTCTCATCGAATTTGTGAGCGATTATTGTAGCAATTACATCATCAGCTTCGGCATTTATAGATCTAATAAAATAAAATGGAAAATTATCTTTAAGAACCTTTTCTAATTTATTAGGTATCTCTCTTAACTTTTGTCTAGTTTCTAAATCTTTAGGAGATAATTTAGCACTATCATCCTTATATCTTCCAGCTTTATAATGTTCAAATTCTAAAGTGCGCCAATATTTTCTCTTATTTGAGTCAGCCGCGATAACTAATTTTCCATATTTTCTGTATTTTCTAGAAAGTTTTCCAACATTAACTAAAAATCTTTCAATGAAGAAATCATCATCAAAAACACCATCTTGTATAAATTTTGAATAGCCAAATATTTGGGCCATGATATAGCCTCTGTAATCTAAAAATTGAATATTGAACTCCTATAAATATATTTATGAACGAAATTAAAAACAAATATTCCACGTGGTATTATAACTTAATGGAATCAAGAAGTAAACTAAATAGAGTTAAAAACTCTAAAAATTACTTCGAACAACATCACATAATTCCTAGAAGTTTAGGTGGATCTAATCGACCCGATAATTTAGTACTTCTTACTGCTAGAGAACACTTTATAGCTCATTTATTATTACCTAGATTTTTAAAAGGAAAGGATAAAAAATCTATGTTATTTGCTATAGTTATGATGGGATCAACCAGCAAAAATAAAATCAATTCTTTTCTTTATGATAAAATAAAGAAAAAGTTTTCTGTGAGTATGTCAAATAGAATAATTTCTCAAGAAACTAGAGACAAATTATCAAAGAGTACCAAGAAACGTCTTGCTGAGCCAGAAAACAACCCTATGTACGGTCATATTTATTCTCAAGAAACTAGAGACAAAATGTCCGATTCTTGGTCCGACAAAAGAAAAAAAGAAGCTTCTATTAGGAGAGCTACATATAATTCTCAAAATTACTCAGGCGAAAATAATCCATTTTATGGAAAAGATCACTCAAATGTTGTAAAAGCTAAAATTTCGAAAGCCAATAAGGGTAAAAAAATATCTCAGAGTCATAAAGATGCAGTATCTAAAGCTCTTAAAGGAAAAATTAGGCCTAGAGGTCTATGCCCAAATTGCGGCAAAACTGGATCTTTAGCTAATATGAAACCTTATCATTTCGATAATTGTCCTCAAATCAGGTAAGGCACCTTACCTTGAAAGTAGAAACAGATCCTTCTGTAGAAATTATATTTATTGCAATAGTCTAATGATACCTTTAATGAATCCATTTCAAAATCAGGCTCTATTGAGATATAGAATTTTAAACTATTTAGTTTGTTTTGTAAACTATCCGAGAAAACAATTTCATCAAATAATTTTTTTATTTCTATGTCGAAATCTTCTTCATTAATCATGTTGTTTTAATATCTTTAGATTCAACATTATCAATATACTGAATTTCTCTATTTTCTACAGTGAAACCAGTAGCTGTAACATTTTCTAATTTTTCAAATCTTTTTAGTTTATTCTGTAGCCCGTTTAATTCATGTTGATTATTAACTGGTCCTAAACAGACACAAGCGATATATTGTACATCATTATCATTAATTAAACGAAAGTAAGTTAAACCATTACAGTGAGGACATTTATACATACTTAAACCTTGGTGGCTGTCATATTTCTACAACAGCCACCTATTATAAATTAATTGTCGATTGAACCGCCGCCTGGAATTGAACATACTAGGCCATCACCATTCGCGTCGAAAGCACCATTTATATCTTCTAATGGATTATTTTCTGTTGGAATAATAGGTCTAACTGTTCCACCTTGATCTTCGCATGAGTCATCGTCACCCGATAAAGCACCGTCTTCTAGAGTTACCGGTTCAACAGGAATACCTGGCTGTTCATTAAACGTAGAATCAGCACCTGATGCTACACGATTATTATCACCAGTTACTGTTAATCTATCTCCAGCATTTTCAGCAATAGAATCATTACTATCTTGAGCAAAATCAAAGAATCTATCAGCTATAGCAAAGCCTGCACCATAAGGAACTAAATCTCTACCTAATTTAAATACATCTTTATATAAACTAGTAAACACTCTTTCGATTCCAGTTTTCATTATATCTTCAACGCAATTCCCGACATTAAACGGCGATGCGTCAGGCCGATTAACTGTATTACTGAAAACAATTTTTGCTTCATCCGGTAATTGAACATATTTACCATCTTGAATCACAATAGGTAAAAACTCAACATTTGTATCAGATAAAACTAAAAATTCTTTATATGCATTTCCTGAAGATTCACACATTGTTTTCGCTAAGTCAACTCTTGAAATATATTTAAGAGTTCTTTGAGAAACTTGTTTGGTTTCAGTTTGCGTTACAGTTTTATTTGTTTCTACATCAAATCTTGTATCTGACGTCGATATTGTGCTAGTTGCGCAGCCAGTGATAGCTAAAGCCATTGCACCTACTACAATTAATTTTTTAAACATTTTTTGATACCTAAAGTTCTATAATTAAAGGTTGCCATTCATGATTTCCTTCATGTGGATAACCCAGTGGATTTGATATAAAATTACATCCTTCTACAATAGTATTTATAGGATCATGACCGTGGCCAAATAGCCAATAATTACATCGAGAAAATATATCAAAATTAATAGGAGAAACAAAATAACAATTTAAACTATGTCCCTTCCATTGAGGTGCACAGGCAAATTCTCCTGGAATAAAATGAGTTAAACCTATATAAGTTTTATTCTCATCATACGTTAAATCTAAATATGCTTCTATATCTTTATCAAATTGTATTTTAGAATATACGCTTTCAGCGATAGAAATATTTCCAGTTCTAAAATCATTTATACTTCTAGAAATGTTAAATTGATCATTTACTGGTATATCAGGCCAATTTACTGAACCTAAGAAGATTGTTCCATCTATATCAATATAATTAAATTTAGAAGAAAATACTGTAAGGTTATCGTATATCTTTTCAATATCATGATAATTAGATTCTGTCGACGCCATGCCGCTATGCGGATTACCATAATATTCATGATTTCCTAATACATAAATTATAGGCTTATTAGTAATTTTATCACAGATTCTTTGTATGAATTTAGGATTCTCACTGATGTCGCCTAGGAGCAAGAGTATGTCATAGCCTTCTGATGGTATAAGATCTAATAAAGCATTTTTATCATAGAATTCTACGTGAATATCACTAATTAAACAAACTTTTTTTTTTTTACATTTTTATTCATAATTTTATAAATAGTTATATGGATATATTAAATAACAAATACTATAATTGGTATTATAACCTAATTAATTCTAGAAGTAAACTAAAAAGATCTAAGAAAGATGCTTATTATGAATCTCACCATATAATACCTAAATCTTGTAATGGCTCTAATGATAAAACTAATTTAGTCTTGCTGACGGCAAAAGAACACTTTATAGCTCACCTTCTATTACCTAAATTTACAAAAGGACTTGATCATGAAAAGATGGTAAGAGCAAGATGGTATATGTGTAATTTATCTAAATACAAAAATAAGATTAATTCCAGATTGTTTGAAAAATATAGACTCGAGCATTCAAATTCTATGAAAGGATCTAACAATCATTGGTTTGGAACTAAAGGCCCGATGAATGGTAGAAAACATAGTAAAGAAAGTAAAGCGAAAATGTCTAAAAGCGCATTTTCTAAACCTAAAGTTTCAGAACAAACTAAAAGATTACTCTCAGAAAAATTAAAAGGTAAAATTAGATCTAAAGAACACAGTAAAAATATATCTTTAGCAAAATTAGGTTCTTCTTTATCGCAGAAACATAAGGATAATATATCGAATTCTATTCTTAATAAAAACAATCCTTCTTGGAAAGGCTACTGGATTACCCCTATAGGAAAGTTTGAAACATTAAAATCTATAGATGTTTCAAACGGACTATTAAGTATTAGACAAATAAGAGATTTTTGTAAAAATAATAGAGTTATCACTAAAACATTTTATCAGAAATCTAATTACTTAAATAAAACTTATGATAACTCTATTATAGGTAAATCTCTTAGAGATTTAGGTTTCACATTCGAAAAGTCTCATGAGTAGCTCGTGTTTCTTAAATTGCCAGAACTATCGGCATACCTAGGAAACTTTCTTTGATCAGCATATCTATCAGCTTGTAATCTTAAAAAACTATCGATTCGCCATGCTTCTTCGGCCTTTGTCTCTTTTGGCCAATCTAGATTCTTTATATCCTTTTGGCAAGGGTCGAAAGGGCCTAAGAGCGCATGTATAGCTCGTACAATCAGCGACTTGTTGCCGCCACGTTCCTTTTTGGGTTTCATCATAAATACATTCTTTACATTTTTCGTTAATTGCTTTAGTTCTTGACAAGGATAACCTCTGTGTCACAGCTTAGTGACTCGTAAGTAGCTTTAGTTGAAACTAACATTATTGAACTGAATAATTTTATAAACAAAAAATTATCATGCATAAATCTTTGTCCTATTCTTAAATTCTTAAATTTCATGATACCTCATTAAATTGTATTTTATCAGACCACTCGTTTATAAAAACCATAGCCTGAAGTTTATTATTAAATTTTTCTGTAGAGCCCTCTAAAAATACTGTAAATTCATAAACACTTTCATCTATTGTTACTAATTCTTCTTTGCAAAATATAAAAGCATCAAGAAAATATTCTGTATATTCATCTATTACCACTTGTCAACCCTTTTAGTGCTCTTCATAATTTATAATTATAACACTTATTAACCTTGTTGTATATAAATATATTTATGAAAAGAAATGAACAACAATCAAGCCTAAAAGATTTTCTATTAACTGGTAGAAAAAAATCAAGCATTGAAAGAGCTACTCGTCGTTCAAAAACTTTTTTATCAAATAGAATAAAAGATTTTACGAAACAAACTAAAAAGAATCAAGTTAGTAGACCAACAATAGGTAATATGTATCTATTTCAATATTCTGCTAAACATGATGATAAATTACCTTATTGGGATAGATTTCCTCTAATTTTACATATTGGTCCTAAAGCTGGCGGCTTTGCTGGTCTTAATCTTCATTATATACCACCGAGAAAAAGAGTTTTAGTTTTAGATAAATTAATTGCTGTTTCTAATTTAAGAAAAATAACAGAAAGATCTAAATTAAAACTTTCATACGGCGTAGTTAAATCTGCTTCAAAATATTATAAAGTGACATATAAACACTATCTTTATAGTCAGCTTAGAAGTAAGCTCATTAAAATTCCAGCGACTGATTGGCATGAAATAGTTTTATTACCTTTAGCTAACTTCAAGAGAGCTACAAAACCTCAAGTTTATAAAGATTCTGGTAAGAGAGTATAATTCCAACCGACTCTCATAGAACTCCAGTTCACCCATTCTGGAGTTCTATGAACGAACTCAAAAAATACAATTCTATTATCTATTCTTTTTGGTAACCATAAGAAAACTTTCTGTGGTTCACCTTTGATTTTATAATCTAAAAGATATTTAGTTAACTTCGATTGGTATCTCATCTTTATTCAGCACGTAAATTGTTACATCAAAACCTTCAAGCTTGGTTTTAATTATTTCATATATAATTTCCCAATCTCCATTTGCCCTTCCTGCACCTAATTTAGGAAGTCCTAGTTTCCTGTATTCAGGTAGATAATTAGCATATAAATAATTTGCCATTTTCTCTAAACTAGTTGATAATGCTGAGTAATCGGTATACAGATTATTGATATCTTCGCCACGATCATATTGACCATATAGATTAAATATTGTCACTCCTCCGCCAACATAGTTAAATCCTATAGCTTTAGAATAATTTCCTAAAATGTTTTGCTTTTTAATTCCGGCCAAGTAATCAGCATTTCTAACAACTGGATCAAATGCATCAGCAATTAAAGGCGCGATGCCATTTTCCATTAAACATTTACAATTTGTTTGATGAGCTATTATATCAACTTCGCCCTCTTTTGCTGCCTCTATAAGACAGCCAACTTTATATTTAATTTTCATATGTTATTACTAAGGTCCAAGTTTCAGTACCATCACAATAATCTTCAAAGAATGTTGGCGGACCTGAAATTTTCCAACCTTCATCTAAATATTTTTCAGCCATAACTTCAACAGCTATTTTAGTGGAACCTATAAGAGTTTTCTTTAGCATTTTATTTTTTTCTTGTCGAATTAACATGAAATCCTGGAGAATATACGCCTTTACCTGAAATTTTAAGACCGGTTGTAAAAATAATTTTTTTCATTTCACAATCAGCTTTTTTACACTTAGGTATATTATTCATCTCAGAAATTTTTCTTAATTCTTCGACTGTTTTGTCACATTTATCGCAGTGATATTGATATAATGGCAAATTTTACCTCTCTATAAATATTATTGTTATTAATTAAAAATTATTTATCTAATGTCTAAAATACACTTTGTTTATGAAACAACAAATCTAATTAATAAGAAAAAGTATATAGGTCAACATTTTGGCTATTTGGACGATAATTATTTAGGTTCAGGAACTTTATTACATAAGGCTATTAGGAAATATGGTAAAGAGCATTTTTCTAGGAAAATTCTTCAAATATGTGAAGACTTACAAGATTTAAATAATAAAGAGGAATCATATATAAAGTCTGTTGACGCCGTTAATAGTTCTTTATATTATAATCTTAAAGAAGGTGGAGCCAGTACTTATACTAGAAAACCTACATCTAACGAAACTAAAAAGAAGTTATCGATTGCAGCATCAAAATATAAAGGAAAACTTTCACCACTATATGGAGTACCCAAATCAGAGGACCATAAAAGAAATATGTCTAAAAATCATGCAGATTTTTCAGGTTCAAAACATCCACAGTATGGTACTAAGAAATCAGAAGAAACTTTATCTAAAATGAGAAAACCAAGAAAAAATAAAGATAAAATGTTTGGTCCTAAAGAAAAAGTTTCTTGTCCTCACTGCTCTAAAGTTGGAGGTTTAAATCTTATGAAACGATACCACTTCAATAATTGTAAACATATTTAATTTACACAAATTGCGTTTACTTCATATTCTTTTTCAAAACCCATATCTTTAAAGTATTCGGTTTCTTCTTTAAAGTCTGACTCAGAACAAAATTCTCCATTATATTCACTGTTGAATTCACCTAAAGTAGGTTCAGACCAAACTTCGTTGAAGCCATTACCTTCATCATCTTTAGCCGTAATCACTAAAAGATCACCTAGTTCTGGATTATCTTTCAACAAAGTCGTTAAATTCTCTACATAATCTTTAAAATTCATTTCATTACCGCTTTTACGTTGGGTGTTAATTTGATTTCACTACCGTTACTACATGTTACTTGTGTCGTGTTGTCTATAGTACTTTTATATAAATTTTCTAAGCCATCTTTATCAGAACAAAACTTAACAGCTAAATCTATATCTTCTTTTTTGTTAATATCTGCGCAGCCAGTAAGTAAAATTGATAAAATTATTAATTTAATTGGTTTCATCAGGTACCTCAAATAAAATATATTGTTTTCCATGCATATCTAATTTAGGAGCTTCTTTCTTAACATAATCAACTTTCATGACATCGGAAACTCTACATATATTTCTATTTTTAGTAATCACAATATGATATAATTCGTTTTTTCTATATTTTTCTGGTATAGTCGCAACAAATATACCTTTCTTAATTATAGGAGAAGACCATTTTCCAGTCTTATAGTAACATTCTTCGAATTGTTTTAGTTTATTCTTCATTTTCTAAATCCTTAATTTGATTCAGTAATTTCTGTTTCCTAAACTCTCTAGATGCCTTTCTTTCAATTTCACAATATTCTTTAAATATATCATCATAATCTCTATGAATATATTTAGCAAATTCCGAATCAAAATATAAAGATTTATTAGCTGAATCTATATATGATGGTTTATATTTTATTAATTCTCTGAAAAACTCATGGAAAACATCGTAATTTGCTTCTTGTGAAAATATATAAGGTCCAGTCGGAAAACCAATTTTATAGAACCATCCTGTAGGTTGATTTCCACAATCTGACCACGCGATTCTTCTTTTCTTAGCATCTAAAAAGCAAAGATATCTATTATTACCCATAGGTATATATTTACTATGAATTGTTACAGGTATATCTAAGTCAAAGAGTTCACATAAATCTAAATTATTTAGATGACCTTCACATTTAGATCTAATATCAATATCATATAATAAACTGATTACTTCTTCATGTTTATTAAGAACTTGTAACACTTCCTCTAAAGCTTTTCTTTTTAATTCATTTTCCATTACGAATCCTCGCAGGTACTCGATAGCCTTCGAAAGCTTCTACAGCTTTATATCGAATACGCATCATGCAAAAATCAATGACTTTTTGCTCAGTGGTTAGATAATCTGTGTAAGCTCCGCCTTTAAAAGCCCAAAGAGCTTCCGAAATGGTGCAAAGATTATATTTTTGACATAAGTCTACTAAGACAATTAAGAGTTGATGCTCTCGGTCTTTCTCAGATTCTTGCTCAATATATAATCTTTTGATTATTCTTTTAAGGGCTTGCTCAGGATCTTCTGACTTACAAGATCTGATAATTAGTTGGTCGTGTGAGTTCATAATATAAAATTCCTACTTGTTAGAATATAAATTAACCATTAAATTAATATGATCAATTTTAGAATTCAGATCATCATTTACAAAATGAGTTCTAAAATCAATATGATAGTTACCAAGAGAACCTATAATAAAGAATTCAAAGTTTGAAATATCTTTATTTTCTAAATATTGAAAAAGATCTAAATTACACAAATATAGAGATTTATCTGGATTTTCAATATTAACCATTAATAATTTCATAATATAAAATTCCTACTTGTTTAACTGATATATCTATTATAAACAAGTAGAATGATAATGTAAACTACATAAGGTTTAATTTTTCCTCTATATGATCTTTCCAATAGAATTTACCAGAAATAGAACCATTGTAAAATTCTTTTTCGCCGTTTGGTAATCTAGCATATAAACAATTTTTCTTCCATTGAAACATAGTCTCAAAGAAAGTCATCTCAGTTTTATTATCACAAAAAACTAAAATCTCTCTTGAAAATCTCTCTTTGCCTAAAGCTTTAACATCTTCTTTAATAAACTCTGAAGAGCCATAATACTTCTTCCAGTCAGATTCTTTCTTAATTTTACGCTTACGCTTTTTACCTTTAAGAGGCGGCTTAGTTACGGTGTTCCATAAGATTTTTCTTCCTATGTATTTCTGCTGAGTTTCTAAATTAGTAATTATATAGACAAACCCATATTTTTCTTCTGGGGCTTCTAAAACTTTTTCTTCTTGATATAACCAAGGATTTTCATATTCTTCCATATGAATATTTATTTGAAGAATATTTTGAACTTTTAAAAAGAAAAATTATCCAAATTCATATCTTGAAAATACTGCCAGTCTCCTTGTTGATTTAAACAGCTTGCCCAACCTAAAGTCTTTATTCTTATATCCAAATAGTATAATTCATGACCAACAGAAAATATGGCTCTTATTATATCTATATCATACATTGACATATTATTTAGGATATCTCCTGAAAATAACTTGCAGCTCACGATTAGGGAAATCTTTATCTAACCTAAAACCTTCTCTATTAATAAAATTATCATAGGCCCAAGAGTTTCTTCTCATTAACAAATTAGACATGATTCTGCCATCATGCCACAAATATGGGGAATCGAATAAAATAAGATTACAGGCTTTTCGCCAATATACGTTTCTCATGTTCTTCTCTATAATATAATAAATCGTCGGTCTTTAATTCAAAATGCTTAGTTGTTAATGGATTTGACCAATCGTGAATTTTTAAAATAACCCAGTCGCCAGAAATATAAACATTTCACATTTCAGGATTATCGAAAATAAAAGTAATAAATGACTTAATTTCTTGTTTTAAATTATCCATTAGTTCTAGAACTTATTATTGAAATTTGAAATTGATGAATTTTATCTTTACATTTTTGTTTTAAATCTTCTGGAGCTTCAGTTAAAACACTCAAAAGTTTAAATTTTTCATTAGAGTATCTTAGTGCCCAAGCCTCCGGAGCATAAATTAAATCAGATAAGTTGTGGTTACAATCTGCAGCTTTAATTAATTGACCCTCAGGTGAAATCGTGGAGAGTTTTTGTATGTTCCTATTAACACGTTCTTCTCTGGTACCTTCATTATTCTCTAAATTGGTAACTTCTTTAACAAATTCAGTAACTCTTTTTCCGAATTGATTTTCCATAGCTTTAGCGGTAAATCCAGTATCTTCGAGCACGTCATGAAGAACAGCAGCTGCCACTACTTCAGAATCGTCTGTATATTTAGAAGCTATTTCAGCAACTGCCATCGGATGGAAAATATAAGGCATGTTAGAATTCTTTCTCAACTGCAGTTTCCTATTAGATAGGTCCATCCCAATACTATGTGCATTAAGAGCAAAGTGAGCGG
Source organism: uncultured Caulobacterales bacterium (assembly GCA_964479275.1). GTDB lineage: Bacteria > Pseudomonadota > Alphaproteobacteria > Caulobacterales > Parvularculaceae > CALLPQ01. The sequence goes on along the minus strand of CAYZLR010000002.1, from coordinate 120,515 downwards.
CTTTGTTGATTAGCTCTGGTTTATTTTGTTTCATTTTTTAAATCCTTATTTAAGTTAAAAAATAATGTATCTAATTTTTCTGCGCCTTCAGGCCAATGAGCTACATGAGATACATTATATAATTCTAATGCTTGACCTGTAAATTCATTAAATACGCCTAATAAAATTATATCGTCGTAGCCTATGGTTTGACAAATAGATGACTTTTTACTATCATCGGCTCTAACATATATTTCATTTCTATAGACGAATTTATCATATTTAAAACCCATAAGATTAATGAAATTCATAAATGTGTTAAAATCGCTTTTTTCCATAATAAAATACCTAATTATTAAAAAATTAAGTAGCGAACTAAGTTCTGTCCGCTACTGCTACTATACTTAATAGTGTCAACACTACTAAAATTCCTATAGTTGTCATTATAATACTCCTAGTTGATTAATTTGAATGATGATTATATATTTAATTATATATAAAAGTCATTAAAAATCAATCATTTAGTATTACATTTTAGACTATAACATATTACCTTGAGTTATTATATCATAACTACTTCTTTTTGTTAAACATTTTCTTAAGAGCTTTAATTTCTTTATTAAAGTCTTTTGGTTTTTTGAATTCAGATTCTAATTCTGCATAAGATAAAAGCTCTATAGTAAAGAAATTTGTACTATTAGTCATATTAAAATAGGCTAAAGCTTCTTTCTTAACATACTTATATTTACCTGTTAATACGAATTCTTTAATTCCATCAGGATATAATCTAAATGTGAAAGTACCTTCTAAGCCATCAGTAAGTTTAATTTTATTAGGATTTCTAATCTGATTTCTTTTTCGAGTCATATGACACCTATATTAAACGTTGATTCTATTTTACTAATAATTAAAGCTTTTTGGAAATCATCTTCTCTATACCATATTTTTAAATCCCAATTATCATTTTCAAAGTATCTATTCATCTGATAATGGGTAGCCTTAGAAGGTAATAAATTAGTTATACCAAATATGATAATATCAAGATCTTCCTCGACTTTATCTAATGGTAACTCTCCCTCTAAGAAAGTAAGTAATGATTTTTCTAAAATTTTACTCATTCGAATACTACAAATCCTTTTTCCCAACCAGTTTTTAATGCTCCAGCATTAAGTTTCATTTTAATTAAATCTTTATGAGATTTACCTATTGCATGCTTACTCATTTTCTCAAATTCACCATGAGATTTTGTTCCATCTCTGAATGGATTTTTGATAATTTTTGATACTATAGCAGTTTTACTATACTGATATTTTCCTTCTTCTTTAGCTCCAGGCTCTTCGTTTATAATATCTTCTATAGTTCCAACGCCGTTACCATAAAAATCTCGTTCCTGATCAGACATATTATTAGTTAATCTTTGAACTAAATCTGGTATAGCATTTAAAATTTCTTTTTCTGTATTAACCGTAGTTTTAATATTTCTGCTTGGGACAATATTATCTACAATTTTAACAAGAACACAGAGAGATCCTAATCTCTGAAAAGATATTGAAAAGGATTTATAAGACTTGACCATCTTATCGATTTTAGGTGTCGATTTAAATTCTTCGACAATAGTCATATCTTTCTTTGGAGTTTTAGATTCCAAAACTTTAGCTGCTAGAGTATAATCTCCTCTATGATTAGGCATCTTTAATCTCCTTGATTCCGGAACTTATCACGAGTTTTGCTAGATATGCGAAGTGTATATTCATAATTAAAGCCTATTAATTTAACTGATAAGTCATTATATCACATTATCAGTTAAATGTAAAATGGCACCCAGTCAGGGAATCGAACCCCGTTAGCAAGATTTGGAGTCTCGCTTCCTTCCAAAGGACTAGGCATAAAATTATTTACAAGAAGGATCCTTATAAAATAGATGATTACCTACTTTTAAGGGATCTGTTAAACCGCCTCTTTGAATCCATCCTCTTTCTCTGCCATCATCTGCGTGATAATAAAGATAACAATCATCTAAAGTAGAAGTTTCTAAAATAGGTAATAGATTTTCTTTTACTTGTTTCATGTAATGCTTAGGTAAAAAGTCAGGAATAGAATCGCAGGTCCAAGCAAACTGACACGTAGTTGCTCCTGTGGGTCCATACCCGCCATCAAATACTACATCACATATAGATTTATATTTATTAAATGGAGCAATATCAGAATTTAAACGATTGATTGTGACTAAAGCTACCATGAGCTGACCAAAAGCACTTTCTCCTCTAGCTTCATGATAAATATTTTGAGCTAAACAAATTTCATCGGTAGTTGGTCCTGTTTCTTCAGCTCCAGCGATTAATAGATAACCAAAGAACAATGCTGCGGCAGTAAATAGAATTAATAAGATTTTATAGCGAGTCATATATTTTACCTTCGTTGTGGATTATAGAACAAACACTTCTAAAATAAGTCATGTCTATATTATTACATATCTCATAATAATTATTTATAGAGAACTCACGAAAATAACCAGAAGACAAAGAAGTACACACTTTCTTTAATGCATTAAGAATAGTTTGTAGATGTAAATTACCTGGATCTCCGTTAAAATAGATAGCCCCTTTATGCATATGGTCGCTTTCATATAAAGAATTTACTTCAGCATATCCAGAAACCATTCTAGGTATAACGAATCTTTCAGCAGCGATCACATAAGTCTCCTCCAATACCATGTGGATCTTTTGTTGATAGCTTAATAGATCCCACAAACTTTTTGAACAGAATACTTCTGCTTGGTCGGTTTGTGTCTTTTTGTATATCGGTTCGTCTTCATGAGCAAACATTTCATGCAAAATATCATGATCTATAAATTTAACAACACCGTCATTAAAGAACTCATCTTTAGTTACATTTAGTTTCATCTGATGAGTATTATTCAAATTATCTAATTCATTTTTGAAATCGATAATAAGTCTTCCTAATCTATTTTGAATTAAGCCAGATTGTTTATGAAAATATTCTCTATATAATTCATTTTTTAAAATTGTATAATCTTGAATATCATTAAACCAATTTCTTCTTGGTATATGAATATGTGATGCTTTTAATACAAATAAAACTTCAGGAGATCTATAAGCTTTCTTCTTTCCAAACAATTTAATTAAATTTTCTAAAGATGGATGATTATCTGTTAAAATGACATCATAATTATCTTTTGATGCAGCATACATACCATCAGAAAAAGACCAGTTATCACCTAATAATTGGGAACTGTGACAAATGAAATCTATATCTTTAGCAATTCTAGTTCCTAAAGCTCTAGAACCAGTTAATAGAAATTTACCTTCAACTGGAAGTTTTATATTTATCATTTTGATGCCATCATATTAATTGATTTTTTATAGAAAAATTCGAAATCGCAAGTGCGACATCTTGCGCAATAGTCTATTTCCAATGTTGCTGTAGAATCATTAGAGTAAATTTCATAATCTTCTCTAAGAGTTTCATCGCCATAACCATTATTTTTTTGTCTAGTTCTGGCTCTATCAACATCTTTTTCTAATTCTTTATTCCTTCAAACATTAGTGAAATTCCAATTTAGTTACTTCTGTAGCAAATACTTGTTTAGCTTTCCCTATATTATCTAAACCAATATGACTATAATATTGGGCAGACTTTTTAAAATAAACTATTTCATTATCTATCTGAACTGACCAAATAGCATGCCAATCTCCTTCTAATTCTTCATATCCACCTTTAGATTCAACTAAAGTTAATTCTAAATCTTTAAAATCAGCCCAGATATGCCAGGCAGTCATAAATCTAGATTTTGCATCATACCATTCAGAATATTCTAAGCATTTTTCTCTATCTAAATTCTCAGCTAAATCATCAGAAACTACTATAAGGTCTAGGATCTGAATGATCCTAGACTCAACGGTTTGACTATTCATAAATTGTTTGTTCCACTACTTTAGCAAATACTTGTTTAACATCCCACTCACCAATTAAACCGGCGTGAGATGCATAAGTATTTTCACCTCTGAAAAAATAAGGACCGACTTTAAAAACTACTCCATAACTGGAGCCCTCATCTTCGCCACCCCATTGATCTTTTTGCTCTAAATGAGCACCAAAATTTTCTAATTCGTCGACTAATTCATTATATTGCTCTTCAGAAACATCATAATGATCTAAATGTTCACTATATTCACGAAGATCTTTAATCGTCCAAGATTCATATTCATAATCATCAAAATCTGATACTATTTGTATTAATTCTAAAATTCTTTCTACTTTCATTATTCATACTCAATTGTTGTTACTTCTTTAGGCGTAGCTACTTTAGCATCCGTCCAGTCGTCAGTTCCATAGTGTGAAGCGTACCATGCTGTTTTCATAATAAGATGCGGAGTTCCTTCATGAACTACTTTCCAAACTACTCCATATGAAGAGCCTTGATCTTCGCCGCCCCATTGGTGCTCCAAGAAGAATTCAACATCATTTTCTTGTAAGATTTTGTAATTTTCATTTATTTTCTCAATCTTTTCAGGATATTTTTGAATCCAATCGGCTTTAGCTGAAGCTCTTAATCTTTCAAGAGTTAGATCACTCTCATATAAAGGACCACCATTTTCACAAAATAATTCATCGGTTAATTTACATAATTCTTCAATATTCATTTTTACTTTCTCCTATTTGCTAGATTCTAATCTATCGCGAACTTCTTGTAAACTAGTTTCTTTAATTAATTTACCATTTAAAAATATAGTTTCTAAGTAGCCGATTTCTTCAGTTGATTTTTCACATTGATCTACTAATACATAATTAATAGTTTCATCATATTCATTATCGGTTCCAACACTTAAAAGACCTTTAGCTGATTTTTTAGTACCATCATCAGTCTTAGGATCCTTAAAGATTTCTCTTTCTTCTCCATTAACAACTCCCCAAGTAGCTTTCATGGCAAAACCAAAAGTATCTCGAGTGTTATATTGATATGTATATGAACCAATACCAAAAACGATATTGCTAGATGCAAAACCTTTAGCTTCTAATTTTCTTAGAATTTCTTCAGCTCTAGAAATAGTAATAGAATCACCATAAATTAGGCCAACTTTATCATTTAATTCTTTATAACCTTTATCGTTAACATTTCCTTCAAATATATCCCATAAAACTTCTACAGAACCTTTTACAACATGACATGGAATCTCTTTCTTCCATCGTATTGACCCATTTTCTACTGAATAGAACTTATCTTCATATTTAACAGCATCTATTGATAAGTAGTTTTGATCATTATAATCAGATAAAGGACTACATATAGCCATGGAATCCATATACACACTATGTTTATCAACTAAACCTAGCTCTATCTGCTTGTCAAAGTCTTGAAAATCTAAACCGCAAATAATATCTACAGGATTTCCACTATCAGGCCTAAAAACTACTTTAGATAGACCATTAGCATCGGCTTCTCTAGCTAGAATTTCAGGCTTCAATTCTGTCGTAAATTTTGTAAGAAGTTGCCAATAATCCCATGTATCAGATACTACCGATATCACGCCTGAGTTGTACTTATCAACAATTAGTCGACGGACAGTATCAATTTCAGTTTCTTGGCCACCTAAACACATAACACTGTGCTCAGTAGCAGGAACACTTACACCAATAGGCATAATATCATTTGTTGCTCCATAATATTGCATCAGATATGGAATAGCTGGTATAGTATCTGTTCCAATAAAACTTGTTAAGTGGCCAATGGCTGATTTTACAGCGCTAAATCTTGAACTTAATCCTCTAAAAGAAAAATCGTGGCCTTGAATAGCAACGAATTCAGGAGGAACGCCAGTTTTATTAGCATAATAAGATAATAATCGCTTATATTCATAGGCGATTGTAGCACTAGTACATGATTGCCATAACTCAGAAGATAATACGGTCTCTAAATAATTTACTAACCAGTAGAATCTTTCATCCGTATTAATAATTGTAAATAATGGAACACCTACTGGTACTCTTGCACCTTCAGGTAAAGCTTTAATTTCTAAAGGTAAGCTACCAAATTCCCACAATTCTTCTAAATGTTCTGAAGTAACAACATTAGGACCTAATGCGCTATCCATTACAAATTGATAAGCTTCAATAGCTTTCATCATAGACACACCGAAAAAGTGTTCATTAAATGATTCTATTAAAAATTCTACAATAATGCCTTGTAATCCGAAATTTACTACTCTACCATCGAAATCTTTTAGGACATCGCCATTTCTTCGAGCAATTTTATCTGATCTAGGAGTAAAATTTGAATAGACAAATTCAGTACCTTCAGGATACTGTTTAAGGTGGCCTGTTTTGTAAAAATCTGTATGAAAAATAGGATTTTTGTAATTAATTTCCATTAGTGTTTCCTTGTTAATTGTTCTTCTAATTCTTGAATGTAAGCTACCAAAATTGCCATACGAACTTCATCATCTGTAACTGACCTTGAATCTATACCAGGCTGGTTCATACGAACTTCGAAATCGCAAGCGACTTGTATAGCAGCCGCCTTCATACTGCCAGAGCATTTAAGATGTTCCATAAGAAACTCTTACAATAGGCATTTCTACCATATATCCTTTAGAGCCAGTTTGAGGTAATCCTCTAACATACAATTCGTTTCCTAATGTAAAACTCCGGCCATTTGCTAAAATGTTTCTAACAAAGGCATTTCTACCTTGACGTTTACGTTCTTTCTTTGTTACTTTTTTCATATTGTATAAATAGTTATATGTTAATTAAAAATAAATTTAGTGACAGATATTATAACATAATAAATCAGGTTAAGAAACTTAATCGAGTTAAAAATTCAAATAAGCTAGTTACTAATAAATCTTATCATCGATCAAAATATCTAACAAGTTTAGGAACTGATTGTATAGGACAATCGTTTAAAGATTTAGGCTTTGATTTTATTAACTAATAATCGTTAAAAATTCATCATCTTCTAAATCATCATTCATACAATTAAGAACCATTAAAGAATCAAAATTTTCTCTTAATGTATCAATTCCTTTGCTAAAAATTCCATGTGAGATTAATAAATTTATACTAGCTGGTTCATACTTTTTCAATTCATCGGCTAGCAGGTTGAAAGTCATTCCACCGTCACATATATCATCACAAATAAGAACATTTTTATCTTTTACGTACTCTGGTGCATGAGAGCAATGGACATCTGTTTTTGTGATATATCCAGTTTTTGGATCTCTCTTTTTACTAGAAGCAAAATGCCAAATTTCTAAATAATTAGCTATCTCAGCTGATTTATTAGTAGCACCAGCATCAGGAGATATTACTACATCACAATCTTGTACAAATGCTTTTACTTCTTCATCTTGCTTGATGGCATCTAGTTGGGTGTGGTGATTGAATTGTAAGCTCCAAGTTTCAGCTAATTCTAAAGCTACATCGCTGTGTAAATCTTCAACATCAAAAATTATATTTAAGTTTTCACAATTATATACTGCTCTAGACAATAGTCCCATAAAGACATCTAAAGCAAATGACTGTCCAGGGGCGCAGTGTCGATCTTGTCTTGCATATGGTAAATAAGGCATATCAACTGTAAGATTTCCTACATGACCATCTTGTTTTTGTACTTCATTAAGAGCTTCAATAAGTAAGAAAAATCTCATTATGTTTTGAGATGAATTTAAATTCGCATATAGATCCATTGAAGTATAAACAGAATTAGGATCTAATTGCACATGTTCAGCGCCGTCGCTAAAAGTTAAAAAATCTACTTTAAGTTCGGGTTGAAATTCAAAATTATTCATTTATCACCTTTAAAAAATATGTATATTGAGATTAATGGAGCCACAAAGAAAACACCTATATAAATGCTTTTATCTTGTACTTTAAACCATTCTTTAAAATTTTGTTTCTTGGATAAAACCCAAGAATATCTTATAAAATAAAATGTGGCTATAATAGAAAAAGAAAAATAAACTATTAAAAATAAAGTTAATGTATTCATATATTAAATTTCCTAAAAGTTAAACTGATTCTTGGATCACACTTATTACCTACCTTAGGTATTTTGTGATAGTATTTCTGTTGAAATCCAGGTGGCATTATAAAACAAGAACCATCTAAAAGTAAATACTTATTTTCTTCAGGAATGGCTCCTTTAAAGTCTTGTTCTTTAATCCAAATTTCTCTTTCGGCTCCAAATGATACTGAAGCTATAGGATGACTTTGGTCCATCTCTGGGCTATCATCAGCATGCCAACCTAAATGTTTGGTCTCATCTTCATATCTATTTAAGAAACAAATGTCGTATTCACAATTAGTCACATTATTTAAATACCTCATTATATTTTCAACAGCGAATGACATTTTTAAAGATTCATAGAATTTTCCAGGTCTATAAGAATATTTTAGAGGCCATTCATTAGTTTGAAGATTTCCTAAAAATGAACTATTATCAGTTATTTCAATAGGAACAAATTTAGGAGCAGCCATAAAACATTCGTCTCTAGGAGCACCAACATTTATCCATTGGGTCGTTTGATCTATAAATTCAAACCAATTAGAATAACCATAATCTTCTTTAAAATTTTTATCATCTTTAAAAATATTATTAAGTAATATAGGTTTCATATTAAAATTTCTTATTCCTTGCGGCATGATCAGCTGCATAACTTGCGGCATAAGCATCAGGCTTTAACTGTGGATCTATTCCAATTACTCCTAATACATATCCTTTAGCCTGTTTTACAACCTTAGAAGAAGCAAATTCGTCTAAAGGATTAACGTCTAGATGAATTTCAACATCTCTATCAATAAGTTCATATTCAAATTCTTTATACAATTCTACAGTTTTAAAGACTTCATTCATAAGTCTTTGACCAGGTTTCTTTGGATCACCAAAAATGGGTTCTTTTTCCTTATAATAAAAAATTTTACAACCATTAGCATTATTAATATGCACGCAAAAAGTCACGCTATATTCAGCTACCCAAGTAATATGATCTCTAGCCTTTTTACGTACTGAATCACAACCAATATATACATTGCCTTCGGTATTTTGTAAATATTCTATAATTTCTTGTTTTTCGGTAAAATTAAACATTATATAAATTTCTCATTATTAAATTGGAGTACTAGGTCAGATTCGAACTGACGGTTTTACAGGTTTGCAAGCTGTTGCCTTGGACCACTCAGCCACTAGCACTCATTTTTTATTAAAACTTTAATTTTCTACCAAGTAACCAGCCTTCTGGCACTTGATCTTCTTTCTTTATCTTCTTGGACTTTTTCAAGTCCAGATTATGAATCCACCTGGTTCCATATTGGGAATTTTTATTTCCCTTTCTTAATTTGGCTTTCTCAGACATAAGAGCTTTAGTTTCATCTGAGTGGTTTCTACCATAAAATAGACCATTGGGATATTTTAATTTAGATGCTAACTTACCAGTTTCAATGAAATTATTTTTAAATGCTTCTTTAGTTTTTTCACAATTATTTAATTTTTTAGCAAAGGCCTTGCCGCCAAGAATAGATATAGTTTTATTATGCTTATGAAAGTTTTTAGTTTTATTAACAAATTCCCAGCCGCCGTGGCCGCCTTTCATAATATTATAATTTTTATCATTCAACACAAACGTTTGATTTACTAAAGTTGATTCTAAAGAAAACATATCATCAGGATTATCAAATATTTCTATAATTTCTCTGGAAAAATTCTCTTTTCCATATTTTTTAATAGCATAATTTAATATTTTTCCAGAGCCCAGATATGAATCTTGTAAGTCGTCGGTCTTGTGGCATCCTATATAAATTTTACCATTGATAAGATTGGTGGTTTTATAAATTAAATAGTATTTTCTTTTCATACTATTATTTATAAAAGTTCGAATTATAACAATCGAACTTTTTGTATAAGTATGGGCCCCGAAGGATTCGAACCTATCACTCTACCGATTATGAGTCGGGTGCATTAACCTACTATGCTAGAGGCCCGTAATTGTTCCGATATTAGAATAAATGTCCCATTCTGCTACAACATTATCAATACGATTATTTATCATAAAATAATGTTTTCCAATAGGTTCTAATGGAAAAATAATTCCATCTTCATAAATTTGATTTAATTTTTCTATCCAAAGATCATAATCTGTAAATTTCATAATTTAATTACCTATTATTTAACTGATAAGTTATTATAAAACATTAAATTGATATTGTAAACTCATATATCAAATAATCTATCTTTAGGAATCATGTCTTGACTGAGTTCCTTATCTATTAATGGCTTAAAAACATTTTGACAGGCGGTTTTGCTTACATCTATATGATTTATAACTAAATTATTAATACTTCCAATTTGATAAGATACATAAACTAAAGCTATTAAAAATACTATCTCTAATAATCTTTCTTTAGTTTTCAATTTTATCTATTATTTCATTTAAACCATCATACAAAGTTGTAGATGATATAATTATTTTTTTTGAATTTTTATTTGCTGATATAGTATATTTATTATTGGAAAAACTAAAAGTCCAGTTATTTGATATTCTGCTTAAATAATCCATTAATTCTTCGAGATTTTTCAAGTTGCGACCCTCAATGAAACTAAATGTTCAAACATACAATAATCTTCATTAGATATAAATTTGTGTAAATATTTTCTTTTCAAAATGTCTCTGACATTAGGACATACAACCGTGATACTACTAAATGCATCTTCAGAACAATCCCTTTCATAAAACCTTTTAGATGGAAATGATGATCTTTCTATAATACTAGCAAGTTCTTCAAGATTGTTTCTAGTACCGCCATTAAGAATAGATACACTTTTATGATTATCTGCCCAATCTGAATAAATACCATGAAAGTCAAAGTGTAATTTACCAATAGATCGGTTTTCGTTTCCTGGTCCTAGTTTATGGCAAAATTGACCTAATTCTATACAACTATGATATGCTTGAATTCCAGCTTGAATTCCCATGAAATACATATTATTAATGCTATAAGCGACTAAAGGAATACTATTCATTATGTAAATTTCTGAATTGCTATTCTTCTAGCTTCAGCTCCTTTAATTTTTCCATCAATTATATCTTGTAAGAATTTGGTTCTTTCTAATTCCATTGGCTTTAATAAAGATAAACAAATGCCAAATCGCGTTTGGAACGTAGCATCAACTGAACTCTCAACTAGCTCTTGTCCACCTTTATGAATTATCTCTAATTCAGAATATAGAGTTTTAACCTTCATGTAATACAACCTCTGCGAAAAACATATCTCTAGGATCAGATTTTCTTTGAACCTTTATAAATTTAAACATTACTTCACCTGATTCAAAATATCCTTCGAGTAGATCGCCTACTTCTGGAAATTCAAATGGTAGATGACCATAAACTTTAAAGATGGTATCTTCCGTATAATTATTAAATTGTTCGGTATTTAACCAACTGATATTATCTCCCCATCCACTATGTATTTCAAAAGTGGTAGGATTATTTTTGGTGGGATATTTTGGTTTCTTCTTGAAGAATTTGAACATAATATACTCATTGTAAAAATTGGTACTCGATAATGGATTCGAACCATTGCTTACCTGACTTGTAAGGACAGAGCTCTACCTGACTGAGCTAATCGAGCTTGGTTTTTCTTCTAAATTAATATATCTTAGGTCGTTTTCTACGTACCAACCACAATTATATATTTTATTCTTTTTACTTCTACAGATCTTATAAACAGTTTGACCAACCGAAGCGGGACTTCTTATATTTATAAAATCATTTTCACCTAATTCAGTTTTTATTTTATATGAGCATTCGTCTTCTATACAAATACCTTGTTCTGAAACTTTAGCTTTAGTATGTATAAATCTAAAACTTGGTTCTACACATCCTGATAAAATAATCAGGGATAAAATAAAAATCTTTTTCATAATAAATTCCTTTGATAATTTCTTAATACTTTTACAATTAAAGCAGGATTAACAAAACCTTTAGTAAATTGCATCAGATTCGAAACAATCTCTTTCTCAGTTTTATCCTTTCTATAAGATATATCTATCAAAAATAATACTTCAGTTTCTGATAAAACTCTGCAAGCGGGTTCCATTCCATTAGGAAGTTCAGGAACTATTTTAACTTCATACTTATATTTCATAATGGCCGTCGGAGTTGGATTCGAACCTAACTTCTCAGGAGCTACCTGGCGCATCAACCTATGATCTCGGGTAACTGCCCTCTCTTCTTAATTGATCTTTGCAAATGCTTTCCGACGCTAATAATGGTACACAGAAGAGGAATCGAACCCCTAATCAATAGGAAGCAAGGTACTAGTATATTATCCTATTACGCGATGTCCTCTGGTCGGCCTTCGAAGAACCTAACAGTACCAGACCCGTGTATGTAGTTTTGGTCGAGATAGCTGAAATCGAATCAGCCATAACTAGGTTATGAATCTAGTGCGTCCACCTTGTTCGCCTTATCTCGTTGGTAGCGGAGGCTAGAATCGAACTAGGTAACTAAAGGTTATGAGCCTCAGTAGGGACCACCCTTCCTACAACCGCGATATTTGTTCTAGATTTAGGCAAGGAACGTTGACACTACTTTTCCTAACTCGAATTTACGTTTCGATAACCAGCTATCAATCTTAGCTCACAATTTACCTATTGTTAAAAGATGATTTTTAACCTAAGAATCATAGACTTAGAGTACAAATTTTGGAACTGTACTAATACCTCAGTCGTGATGATAACGGTCATCCACTGTGCTCCCGAGTATTATGGCACCCTCTGGAGGAATCGAACCTCACACTTACCACCTAACATTAAAGGATCGGTTTAGAAGACCGATGTCAGGAACAAAGGGTATATTTGTTTAACTGATAGAATAATTATATACTACCGGATAATATTGTAAACGATTATTTTTCTTTATTTTTAGCTTCTTCTCGTTTTTTAATAGCTTTATCTTTTTCTTCTAAGAAATGTTCGTGAAATTTATCGAAATCATTTCTAAAACTTACTAAACCTTCGATAAGTTTATCCATTTTAGCTTTAGCCTGTTCTAAATTCTTTCGATACTTAGAATCATCTTCAGCCCAAGTAATAGATAAATGAACAGATCTCGAACAATCAGCTATAGTTAAATCACAATATACTTCTTCACAGTCAGCAGCCATTTCGAATTTAAACCAACCATTATCTGAAGAATCTTCTTCGTTTAGCCACTCTCTAAGTACTTTTTCCATTATTATCCAATAATATTTTTATACATCTAAAGGATGTTAGATCTTTCTCAAGAATTTTTAACTTTTTATAATTCTTACAATTAGTTATTAAATTCTCTAGTTCTTTTATTCTGATATTAACCGTTGTTGAGTTAATAATTGTTACACTGCACCTTTATTTATCATTCTTTACTTCCCTACTTAATAAGTTGGTATAAAAATTGAACACAAATCCAGCTACGCCAGTAACAGTGGAAAATATACCCGCTGCTTCTAAAGATATAGTTTCTAATGATTTAATCCAATTAAACACATCAAACACAAAATATCCATAACATAGCATCATTAAAATAGGAAATATTCTAAATCTGTCAAATATATCGGCTAAATCATAAAATGTCTGCTTGTTTATCATATTGATTCGCCGTATCTATCAACCAATCTACCACCAGTGATTTTATGATCATTTTGATCAGCAATTTTATTACAAGCTTTAGCCAATTTTCTAGGTTTAGTTCCTTCTGGAGCATTTACAGCTCCTTCACATATAGGAATTATATTTAAACAAGTACCATATGGAACTTTAATCCATGCGCCAACCATGTTGTCGTCAGTCGCTTGACCCTGGCAAGAAATACCAAGAGATTTAACCGCGCAAGAATTTTTCCCACCTTTAATTACATCTGCGCATCGCTCTAAAGAAGGAGCGGATAATGTAGTAGAAGTTGTTAAAGCAAGCGCTAATAAAGTTGAATAAGTTATTGATTTAGTTTTCATGTATTTTATCTCAAATTTTAATCAATAATATTTATAAGAATTTTTGGAGCTACAGGGTAACGATCCCTGCCATCGACATTGCAAATGTCAAGTCTAGCCCATCTAGCAACCCCATTAATTTGGCACCCAAGATAGGACTCGAACCTATAAGAACCAGCTTCGTAGGCCGGTGTGCATCCAATTGCCTTGGGCGTAAGTTTATACTAAACCAGGTTTATCTGTGAAGAAAACAATTGATTCATCAGATAATGGTATAAATTTCTCTTAATTAAATTAATATCCAATTATATTTATAATAATTTGGTACCCCTGGTCGGATTCGAACCGACAAGACTTTCGTCGCTGGCATCTAAAACCAGTGTGTTTTCCATTTCACCACAGAGGCATAAATTTGGTCTGCGTGGTTGGATTCGAACCAACGGCTTCTCGCTTCCAAGGCGAGGACTCTGACCTGACTGAGCTACACACAGATAAGGCTAAAGTGATCATTCCTGAATCGTCATTCAGGTGATATTGGTATTTAAAGAGCACCTTAGACCCTTATTCTCCAATCTAAGTTTGAGCTTCAAATGATAGGCTTTAGATCACATTTAATTTGGAGAACCGGACGGGGTTCGAACCCGCTAACGTCACATTGAAAGTGTGATGGCTAACCATTTGCCTTCCGATTCATAAAATTCATTCTCTAGATAGAATGAATTAGTCATTCAAAATCAATGACTTCCTGATTTAAGACTTTACCGGCACTGCCACGACCACTTATCGGGTATCTTGTCCGACCATTTCTGGTTCAGTTCGAGCTATTTGCAAATTTTTATTTAGTAAGATGGATTCGAACCATCAGCTCTAGTTGCCTAGTGCTTTATCCAAGCAATAAATTCATAATATCATTGACATGTTTAATATTAATTCATTATCACATTCAAGCGATTACTAAATTTTGGAGCACTAGTACGGAATCGAGCCGTATTCACCGGATTACAAAACCGGGCATCATCCAATAAATGCTTCAAGTGCTTATATTGTGGTGCGCAGAATAGGAGTTGAACCTATACAGACTTATTTATATGCGGGTGGGTTACAGCCACTTGAGCTCGCCAATGCTCAGTCTACGCGTTTAATATTTGGTTGGGGTAGGGAATTTCGAAATCCCGTCCAATAGATTAAAAGTCTACTGCTCTGCCTCTGAGCTACACCCCATTATCTTTTTAATGCTTTTACCTTGACCGGATATTTCATTATATTCCGGCAAATATTTTTTCCAGAGCTTATACAAACTTATATACGAATGCGGATACATGTTTGATTCTCCAAATGATTTTAAAGAATTATAATTAGAATCACAAAAAAGTAAATAGTATTTTTTAGCTTTATCTATATTATTTTGTAATTTTATTTCTTTGTTTCTTTCTAATTCATACTGCCTATCTAATTCTTTCCAAAGATTTCTACCTGGTAAGTAATTTAAAGGAATATCATCACCCTTTTTAAGTTTCAGGTTTTTTCTTTCATTTATATTACTTACCCAAAAAGTGTTAGCTTGAGAATTACCTTTACCTTTTTGATTAATAGATATTTCTTTAGAGAATCTCCTTCTTAACCAACCATACATTTTATTAGACGATCTATTAGGAATCATCATATTAGCAGCATAAACTAACTTAGCTTCGTCTGGATAAATTTTAACTAACAATTGGTGAGCTAAATAATGCTCTTCTGGGGTTAATTCTACTAAATTATCTTTTTCATCTGTTCCTCCTATACATCTAGGTAGGATATGATGAGATTCTTTATAGCACTCTAATTTTCTATTCGATCCTCTTTCAATTAGAGAATCGTATATCTTTTTATAGTTCATAACTTTTAACTTTATTATTATTTATAAAAAGTTAAAAGTGGTAGTCGATGAAGGTCTCGATCCTTCTTCTCCGAATTATCAGTTCGGGGTTTTAGCCATTAAACTAATCGACTGTATTGATAGTTACTCAAGTTTTTCCCGATCATGCAAGAGGTATACGTTGCCTCGCGTGCTTTCTGAGCTAGTGCAGTACTATAACTACCAATAAAATTGGCTCCCTAGGAGAGACTCGAACTCCCAACATCCGGATTAACAGTCCGGCGTTCTACCTGGTGAACTTCTAAGGAATGAAACTTGGTGTACTCGGGAGGTAACGATCCTCCGTCTTTAGGGCTTCAACCTAACGCTAATCCATCTCAGCTACAAGTACATTTTGGCGGTCACGAAGAGATTCGAACTCTCGTCTACTCCCTTGACAGGGGAGTGCTTTTGCCGCTAAGCTACGTGACCATTATTTTGTGTTAAAAAAAGCCTACTTAAATTAATAAGTAGGCTCTTAAAATACTATTGTATTTACCTACTTAACTTCCAGACTCCTTATCAAAGATAGGATTCGCGCGATATTCCACTACTGTCAGTTCTTTAGTAGCGATATTCGTCGGTCTGATTGTATTTGTATAATTCATATATCTATTTATAAAACTTTAAAAAAGACTAATTAGGTGACCTCAGTTGGTTCTTAATCAAATTTGAACCTAATTAATCAGAAAAATTTAATATTATAACCTTGCCTATTAACTCACAAATGTTCACGGAGCCTAGGAATCGAACCTGATAACTGAAATATTAATCTTCAGTTTGTATAACCAATACTTCTCCGCATTATAATATCAAAATTGGCGCCGTAGGGTGGATTCAGACCACCTACATTCGTACAACTACGGCATAATTCTGTTTAGTTAAATTTATTTATCTAACTGATGAATACATTATATACTATTTAAATCACAATGTAAACATTATTTTGAAATAAATTTAATTTTTAATTTAATTTTATTAGAAATACACATAGCAAATAATTCATCTACTGGCATATTTAACAATTCTTCTCTACGGAAAAATTTACCGCCTGCTAAAACTAATGCTTCTTGTAAATCTTCTAAAGTATCATTTAAAATTTCGTTTGTTGTTTTCATAATTTGTTTAACTTGATGAGTATTATATATTAATGGGTATAAAAGTAAATAACTATTTTATTAAGAATATGTAACCTTTATATATTGTACATTTCCACCTGTTTCAGTATCTAATTGTGACGCGATCTTAACAGCTTCGGCTGCGTTTGATCCTGCCAACATCGCTCCCATGGCATATTGACTTCCTGAGCCAATAGCCATAGATTCTTTAATTTCCATTATACCATAACTATCAATATAATAACACTTAGTTAAATTGATATCTAATATAAAAAATTCTGATTCTTCAATACTTGAAAAATTTAACGTATCTAAAATAGTTAAAATTTCAGTGTAATTTCCAGCTCCAGCCAGATAGAATCCTTTATCTTCAAATTTCACATTTATGAAATCAAAATATCTATTTACTTTAAATAATTTTTTAGTTTCAACTTGGCTAACTCCTGAATCAGAATTTAATAAAGAATCTGTTGCCAATGTTTCTCCGTCCCAGCAAATTGTAGTCAAAAAAATTCTCCTTTATAAAAACTTATATGGATCAAATTTAAAATCAAATCCCAAGTCCTTAAAAGTTTTCCCTAAAGGTTTATCTTTTAAGGACTTGGGATTTGATTTTAAATTTGAGTAAGTGATTCTAACTTCATATTAGCTAAAACTGATGTAGCGTCATCAATCTTAAGAATTCTTTCAGAATGAGATATTTTACACTTTTTACCGATTCGAAAACCCTTATTCCAATTTTCAACCAATGGAATAAGGGTTAAAGATTTCTCTTCTACTTCTAATATTTTAGCAAATTTAAAATTATTATAATCTCTTGATGATGTAGAATATACAATCAAATCATTTGCATCTAAATGTCTTCCTAATTTATCTTTCATCACACTGCCACATCCGCTTTAATAGAACCCATATGTTTATAATCCATTAAAAATATTCTTTCAGGATTATCCAATGTTGTATCTAAAAATGATTGTAAGCTTGAAAAATCAATATCATCATTAAAGCAAAGAGTTGGATATTGAATACCGCCATTTGATGAAGCATTGGTATAATAATTATCTAAATACTTATCAACTTGATTAACATGGTTAGAGTATACATGACAGTCGCCACCCGTCCATGTAAATTTTCCAGGTTTTAATCCAGTTATTTTAGCCAAAATGCACAATAAAAGAGAATATGCTGTTAGATTAAAAGGTACACCTAGAAACATATCACAGCTTCTCTGATGCATCATTAAATCTAAAGTGTCACCTCTAACAAATGTTTGCCAGGTATGATGACAAGGTGGTAAATTCATACTGTCTAATGCATCTACATTCCAAGCTGTAACTATTTGTCGCCTATCATTTGGATTGGTTTTAATTGTATTAATCAGCTGTTCTACTTGATCTATAGATTGATCCCATCTAAAGAAATTTTCTTTATTAAAATAGTTCCAAGTTTGACCATTTTTAAAAATAGCAGTGTGGCCAGTAAATTCTTCAGGGCGACCGAACATATCACATAGATCCTCCAAAGATTTTACTTCTCGCTTGTAAACATTTCTATGCCAATGTCGCCACTGTTTTCCATATACGCCATTTAGATCTCCATTATCATCTGCCCACTCATCCCAGATAGTAACACCGTGCTCTTTAAGATAATCGGTATTATCATCGCCATTTAACATCCATAATAGTTCAACTACAATAGATTTAAAATGTACAAATTTACTTGTAAGAATTGGGAACCCTACTTCTTCTACATCTAATTTAATTAAATGACCAAAATCTTTTTTAGTGCCGACTCCTGTTCGATCATTATCTACTTGATGACCATATAATTTTACATGATTTAATAATTGAGAATATTGTTCTTCTATATCGGTGTACATTAATGGGTTCTCCGGTTATATTTTGGTATTGCTTCTTGAAATTCTAAAATTATATCAAGTTCGTTTTCATTTAATTCTATGCATTTATATTCACAAATAGCTTGAAAAATAAACATTCTATATAAGTCTGATTGAAATTTATTTTTATGAAGATAAAGAAGTTTTCCATGAAAACCTATTAGCTCTAATTCTTCATCATTTTCTTTTATAGAAAATCCATTAACACAGTTTTCATTAAGAAATCTAGGAACTACCCTAGCAGCAACATAATCTATTTTATTTAATATTTCATCAGTCAGCATAATGTTTTGTTATCGTTTCTAAAGTTTTAGTATAGACTTCTATTTTATCAAATAAAGTACAAAAATGATATAACAATTCTAAATAATGTCTTTCATTATCAAGAAGTTGAGCGCCATTGGAATAATATGCTAAACAGCCATCACATTTTAAATATAAAGATAAAGAATTTATTAAAAGTCTTCCTTCCATATCAGAAATTTCAACGTCTATTTTATTTAATTTCATTTTCTAATTCTTTTTCAACTAAATTCATTAACACTATGTATATAAAGGAGATAAGTTCATAATTGCCTCTTCCAATATATCTATCAAACTGTTCCATGGCAGTTTGATTTTCTACTATTTCCCATAATTCATATGAATAAAATTTAAATAATTTATTATAAGATAATAGAGCAGGATTAGTTTTAAAAAAATCTATATCTAAATCTGTCATAAGATCAGCATAAACGATAACAGCATTATTAAATATGAAATTTTTATAAGCTTGAGTGTCTTCTATATTCTTGCTTACTCCTGAAACTAAACCCTGTTTACCTTGTTCAAAGAAAGCCTTAACAAAGGCTCTTACTTCTTTACTATTACTATTTACTGAGCGCTTTAATTTAGCATAACTTGTAAAATATGGATTTACTACTTTTACTGAATCATTATACATAGGAAAATGTACAACTATACCTTCTTCTTGACCTAGATTGTATTTTACTAAAAGATCACTAGAAGATAGATTTTTTAAATCATCACGAGAAATTTCTATTGATGTTTCTCTAACTATATCAGTATTTTGAACATTATGATCTAAATCTGTAAAATATGAAAAATATAGACCAGGATCTCGGCCATCGTCGATAGTATATTCCATATCAGGATTTTTATATTCAAAATGATAATATCCATCTTTATCCAATATGTCTTCAGAATTAGCTAAAAATATAGAGCGAGCTGGCGATAAAATAGCAAATCTATTCTCAAATCCGAAATGAGTAATTTCTTTTAAGTTTCTACCATGATAAGTAGAAACACCATTTTCATATTTAACTATAAATGCTGAATAATCTAATTTGATATTAACGAAAAAATCTCTATCTAATATATTTGAGTTCTGTACTTCATGTAAATGTTTCATTATATAACCTTATTTTATGTAAAAACGACTAGAAGAGAAAGACTAAAACAATCAGTTCTCCTTGTCGCTTTCTATTTATTTGGCGCCAAATTTGTATTGTGGTATCAGTGTCCAATTATTTTTATCTTTCCAAGGTACAACTTTAACGAATACATCGTCGGTTTGATTTACTTTATGTTTATCGATGATTTCTGCTAAGCCCCAAGATTCGATTAATTTCGCAATCTTGTTTTGAGCTTCAACATCTTCCATATCATAATCAAAAGAATAATTACCATCTAAAGCATACATACCTTTATAGTGGATTATATAATACTTTCCTTTTTTATGTAATAGGTGCGATAATTGAGATAATTCTTTATTTTTATTAGGATTTCCTATCCTTGTTAAAGTTTCGGCAATTTTTAAGAAGTTTTCTTCATCATTAAATTTAATTTCGATGGCGTCTTCTAGAGACCATCTTGGGGCTTCTATCATAATTTTTTATATAAGTCTTTGTAATATTTTGGTAATTCTCCAAGTTCTTGATAAACAATATCTAAAATTTGGGCCGCTTTTCTGTAACTAAGATGATATATTTTAGAAATAATTTCTACATCTTCTTCTTTAGTAACTTTATGGGTTCTATTAAATCTTTTCTTTTTTCTAACAGATCCACTTAAATATTTATACTGATATTTTCCATCGATCGAGCCACGTAGATTCATTTCATTAACGTGAAATATACAATCATTAGAATAAGATAATAAATTATTGATAACAAATGGCGAATATGTTTTTTCATTACCATTAATTAGATCGCCTGAACCAGAACTTATATCGTTTAATAAATCAAAAAGTCCTGGCTTTACAGGAGGAAATAATTCATATTCTAAAGCATCTTTAAGTAATTGTACATTAATCTTATTATGCTTATTAGATAAATTTAAATCTTCAGGTTTAATTTCAGTTCCTGACGATTTATCTCTTATACAGTTAATAGTTCCATCTTTATTTTTAACTATCTGGGACATAAACACTCAAGATATTTTTTGGAAGAACATAATCTGATCTTTCATTAAAACCTAATGCTCTATTGTGATAAGATGTTACCCAAAAACCTTCAGATATTGCTAAATATAATCTATCATTATCGAAAAAAGTTGCAGTTCGAACTACTTCAGATTCAAATAATTTGTATTTTATCAATACTTTTCTTTTTTCTTTTTTATTTACTTCCATATTTAGCCTCTTTTCTTAAAAATTGATCTAATTCTTTTTCAAATAGTATTGTAAAAACCCTACGATCTAAATCACTATATTTATATTTCATTACAACTTCAGTGGTTATCATTTTCTCAAATTCTTTACCGGCTCTTGATCTATCATATAAATCATCTACATTAAACTCAGTAAAATTCATGTGCAAAAGATATTCCTGTATAATTTTTATCATTTATAATTAATTCTACTTTCATTTTAACATTCCATAAATATTTCGCTTAAACATGCAGCCATATTAATTTCCATACTTACAGCAAATCCTGATTTATAACTATAATCAGCCAGAAATGCAATAGCCAATGGTTGTGCGCTCGGTTCAAACAAATTATCTAGATTTTTATAGATTTTATCAGCTAACCATGGCATACCAAGAGTATGGTTTTCCGCACACCAAGATCTCATCTCTTTAAACTTTTTATTTTTAATTATTGTTAATAATTTATCAATTTCAGTTTTTTGAGTCTCAATAACCTTAACGATGGGTCCAGATTTAGCTGCTATTTGTAAAGCATTAATACAACTTCTAAAATCAGGATAATTACTCTTTACATAATGAGCAACAATTTTCTTATCATATTTTACTTCTTCTTCATCTAATATATAACAAGCTCTATCAAGCATTTGCATCATTAATGAATTTTTATCTTTATTTTCAAAATCGAAAGATCGTTGAACAAATCTACTTCTAAGAGCGGGTATTAATTTATTTGCATAATTACAAGTAAATATAAATGAAGCCATTGTTGAAAATTTTTCTATAAAATGCCTAAGTGCTGGCTGGGTCGAGTTCGGATTTAAATAATCAGACTCATCAATTAGTACCAACTTACGCCTACCATCTGGATCAAATGCAGAGCAGAATTTGGATATTTCTCCTCTAAGCGTATCAATATTTTTATCTAAAGAACCGTTGATAGTTAAAACAGAAGCATCTAATTCACTTGCTAAAGCTTGCGCTACAGTAGTTTTTCCTACTCCTGCCGAATTACTATAAAATAAAAAATTTGGTATTTCACCGTCTTCCACGGTTTTATCTAAAACTGTTCGTAAAGAATCTGGAAGAACTATATCTTTTAATTTTTCTGGTCTATGTTTTTGCGACCAGACCATATCCATAAGTGGGTCTTTTGTTTGTTTAAGCATTAATAAATAATTATTAGAGGTTAGGTTAATATTGGAAGTATTATCCAACAACGGAGTAACACATTGCTGTCCCTCATAATTTTTATTTATTACGAGTAACTAAATATGTTTATTGAAAATAAATTTTATCATGAATATTATAACATAATAAGCCAAGCTAAGAAACAAGAAAGAATTAAATCTAAAGAAGTTTACTATGAAAAGCACCATATAGTTCCTAGATCATTAGGCGGATCCAATGATCCTGATAACTTAGTTCTACTTACCGCTAAGGAACATTATAGAGTTCACGAATTACTTCCTTATTTTACTGATGGAAAAGATAAAATAAAGATGATCTATGCTTGGAATTTGATGTCTAGAATAAGCAATAAAATCATAGATAAAGAATTATATGCTTTCTTAAAAATACAACATTCTAAGATATTATCAGAAAAAATACTTTCAATTGAAACTAGGAGTAAAATGAGCCATAATAATTCTGGTAAAAATAATCCTATGTATGGGCGCGAGCACTCTAAAGAAAGCATTCTTAAAATGAAAAACAGAGTATTTTCTAAAGAAACTAAAGATAAAATTTCAAAAGCTAGAAGTAAACCATTTAAAAAAATTACCTGTCCTAATTGTAACAAAGAAGGAGCAGGGCCTAATATGACAAGATATCATTTTGATAATTGTAAGAGTATTAAGTAACCTTAGTTGTGAATTCCGCGTCTGCACATAAGAACATATTGAAATTATCTGATATAAGAGTAAACGAAGCTACATCTTTATAGAATGTCATATTGTAAATAGATGCTGGAATTTTCATGAAATCTTCAGTTAAAAACACATATTCAAATTCTGGAGAATCAGCTTGTGCTACCACAGTTTCGATACTATTTTCACCTGGGTTATTTTTATCACAAATAGTTACTGTAAGAACACCTTGTTTCATAGCAAAAGAAATATGATCTAAACCAAGTGTTTTAGCATTTGAAGTAATTTGAGCCAGTAATTCTCCTGATAGTTCAAAAGATAAAAGTTCTTCACCTAATTTACCAGAAGAAGCTACTTGCTGAACTGAAGCAGAAGGCGCACATGAGTCTATTAAGCGCTTTTCAGTTAATAGATAAGACGCTTTCTGTGATTTTGACTTAATAATGATTCTAGAATCAGAAAATTCTAACTTAGTATTATCAACATTGAATAATCCTAGAGTCTTAATGAAGAGCGGTAAATCATAAATTGCTGCTTCTGCTGGGATAGCCTCTTCTAAAATCACATCTGCTACATGAGCATCAGTTTGTTTTACACCTAATACATTACCTTCAGTTAATACAATGCTATTATTGATTCTAGATAATTTGGTTAGCTTCGACAATAAGTCTGCTGTTAATTTCATATTTTAATTTTCCAAAAAGTTATTAATTATTGTTTTAAATTTTTCGTATCCTTCTTCTGTAACTTCAGTTACATCTGGGTGTACGGTCACTCCTTAACCACCATTTTTTATAAAGAGTTCTATTGTATACTCACAGTCATCAAAAAGTAAACTGTTTTTATCTGCTAATAATGCTCTATCTTCATATTGGCCAATCAGTGGAATAAATTCACCCATGCGGTTTAGACCATTTTTTTCCAACCATAATCTTTTCATTTTAATAGAATTTAAATTATGCTTATGATGACCAACAAAACTAACAAATGCTATATTTTTCTTTAATATATTAGTTTTAGAATAAGTTGTTTCTTCATACCATTCCTTTAAATAACTAAGTAATGGAAGAGGATTAAGATTTAAAAATATATCTGAACCAAAATGAGGCAAAATGATTTTTTCTTCGTAATCCTCTTCTGTTGTAATAGATTCTAAATCAACTCCTAAAGATTCTATATGTTGATGATACGCAGCTAAAGTTCCATCCATATCAAAATAAATTGTTTTTCTCATAATGTATTTTCTATATTATTCAAATGCTTTTTAGCTTTCTCTAAATTTTCTCTATTCTTTCCAATAGAATTTACCAGAAATCTTTCTACTGCATCATGTAGTTTTAAATCTACAAAATTAGGCTCTTCAGTCATTATTTTTCTTGTAATAGTTCGGTGAAAGTTCCATCTTTACGAAATTCTAATGATCTATCTAGAACATCATTCGTCTGCATATAATTATCATGACTAATAATTAAAATATTACTTCCTTTATTAGCGTCTTCAAAAACAATACGCAGATAAGAATCCATACCTTCAGAATCCAGAGAACTCCCGCCGATTTCATCAAAAATTAATAAATTTGTAGAAGTAGAATTTTTTAGATTACTGACATCACGAAAAGTAAATAATAAACATAAATCAAGTCTTAGTTTTTGACCTTCAGATAATGCAAAATACTGAACATCTTCGCGTCCTGCGAATTTAATTCTTTCAGCAAATGTTTCATCGAATTCAAATTCTATATCAAATTCAAGTATTTGTAAATACTTTTGTATAATTTTATTTATAATTGGTAAATATGTCTTAATAATAGAAGACTTAATACCATTTTCATTTAAAATCTCTTGAATAAATTGATATTCTTCTATAAACTTACTAATTTCTTGTTGCTTCTTGATAAATTTCTTTAACTCGACATTCAAATCTTTTAAATTTTTAATAGATTCAGAATTATCTATCTCAACTACCGAATCAACTCTTCTTAAAAGAGCTTTTTCTTGAGAAATTTTTATAGTTAAGGCTTCTATAGATTTAGCAAGCTCTTCAAGTTTTCTAGTATGTTCTTCATATTTTGCTATATTTTTATCAGCCTTAGATACAAAGGTTTTATTTTTGTCCAAGCGGCCTTTCATCATTGAAGATTTAGATTCTAACTCTAATAATTTTTCTTTTTTAGTTTCTTCAGTTATATCTTGTTGACAGGTCGGACATGTAGCCTGGTGCTCAAAGAAATCAAGAAGCTTATTAACTTCTTTAAGGTTACTCTTTATAGAAATATTAGCATTTACTATTTCTTGTCTAACTTGTCTTTTTTCTTCTAAAATATTATCATCAAGTGCATTATCTATAAGCATCTGATTTAACTTTTCTTTATCGTTTGTATATCTATTTAATTTAGATTTAATATTATCAATTTGTTTTTGATTATCTTTCTTTAATTTATCATTATTGTCTTGAATTTTATCAATATGATCAGACGTATGTACTATACTATTAGTTGTAAGTTCAATGGAGTGATTGATGTCTATTAAACTTCTTTTATTCAGAGATAATTTCTGTTTAAGAACTATAAGCATTTTAGAAAATATTTGAATATCTAAAAGATCTTCGATAATTAAATTTCGATCGCGATTATTAAGTCTCATAAATGGAACATAAGAAGTAGAACCTAATACGACGATTTGTCTAAAGGTTTCGCGAGTCATTTTAAGAATAGTGAATTCTAATTCTTTTTGAAAATCGACGGCGGAGGCGTCGTTATCTAATTTTTCACCGTTACAATATACATTAAAAATATTAGGTCGTATTCCTCTTTCTATTTTATAGCTTTTTTGGCCAATGGAAAACCACAACTCAACTAATAAGTTTTTCTTATTAACATTATTAACTAATTGATTCTTAACGATTTTCCGAAATGCTTTACCATAAAGAGCAAAATGAATAGCCTCAATAATAGAAGATTTACCATTACCATTTTTGCCAAATAATAATGTGGTCGGAGCTTCTAAAAAATTTAATTCTACTGGATTGTTGCCTACTGATAAAAGATTCTTATATGATATCTTCTCAAATTTTATGTACAAAATTAATCCTCGAATGATTCTCTTATTAAAGTTTTAATATAAACACCCTCTTGAGAATATCTATCTACGTTCGCTTCAATTTTATTTAATAATACTAAACATTTAATATATTCTTTCTCATAATATTCTGCTTTATCTTTATATAAATCTTCCGATTTAACATATTTACTCATACTGAAAACAGGATGCTCACTATTTAATTTCTGACTCATATTTTTCTATTATTTGATCCCAAATCTTTTTATTAATATAATCTAAATCATCATAATCATCTTTAATTTCTTTGTAAATAGATAATTTAGCGTTATGACTTAAATCTTGCCAACAATTCAATAATTCTTCACAAACTACGCTAGGTGCATAAGTTTGTCTTTTTAAAGAATATCTGAAAGCGAAAAATAATATACATTCTTTATCTTTTATCATTCTAAATCTAATTTTCCTAGTTTTGGTAAAATTCTCTCATTTTTATCATTATAGAGAGCATCTCGATATTCATCTATATATTTACTCCACTTTTTACCCTGTAAAATAGATGCAGAAGTTTCACCTGATGAAAATATACCACAATATTGTTCTCTATTTGGAGGCCCTATAGGTGGCTTCTCAATGTCTACAACATATTCTTTTGGCCATTCAATCATTATAAACCTCTTTTTAGTTGAAGTATACTATCATATCTAATTATTTTTATTTTCTCAAATATCCTTTCATTGTACTATAATTTACATGTTGGCTTTTAGCGAATTCTTTCTTTGTTCCTTCAAATTGATCAAAAAGAGCTTGAAAGGATTTAGCCTTTGTATTTCTTTTTTCTGTTCTTTTTTGATAAACTTTTTCCATTGAGATTCTTAAATTCTTTTTATGTTCTTCAGAAAATGCTTTACCCTTGTTAGCTTTAGATATTTTATCTTTAGTTTCTTTTGATAGTTTTCTACCAATATAATTCTTTTTTGACTTTTTAGGAACTCTGAGTTTTTCTTTTACCCATTCAGGTCTAGGAACCCCTTTCAATGCATTAGATCTAGCTATTTTAGAAATTTCATAAAGTTTTCCTGTATTTCTTCTTTTTTGACTTTTGTTATTTACGCACATCATAGAAAAAGCTTGAGATAATTTTATATTATCTGGATATGCTTTATGAAGTAAGTAATGAGCAATAAAATGAGCCTTGGTTGGTAATAATATTAAATTATTTTTATCATCCGTTCCACTCATACATTTAGGTATAATATGATGTAGTTCGCAATGACCGTCTCTAGGATTATTTTTAAAAAATTCTATAAGTTTATTATATCTTTTTAAATGTCTATTCATATTTGTTATCTTTTGGTTTATAGTGATATTTATAAATTAAAGATTATTATGGAGAAAGAACATTAACATTTTCTTATTACACCAAGATCCCATTAAAGCTGCGCAAATGCATTGTAATGAGCACGTTTTAAAAATGCCTATTGAATATGCTCAAATGATGTCTACAGCTCATCGTATGCTTGATGGCGAATTATACATTGACGATTCATCAGGCCGTAAAATTAAACGGTGGAAACATCCTGATAAAGCTCTTGAAAATGTATTATATAAAGCCACTCACGTAAATCATCCAAGTGCTATTTGGGTTCGAGAATCAAAAGCAAATTACGAATTTATGTATGAAATGTGGAGCGAATTATGTAAAGAGTTCCGCAGGCGGTTTAATAACGATCATCTTAGTGAAACTAAACTAATAGATATATTGGCTTATGCTCCAGATTCACTACAGGATAAAGGTATTACTCACTTTCCGCAATGTATGCCTGAAAAATATCATAATAATGATCCTGTACAGGCATACCGCGATTTTTACAAGTATGATAAAACTTTTGCTAAATATTATTCAAAGTATCCGGAAAGATACTATTCTTAGGAAATCTTATATCGAACTCTGTTAATGCTATATCAGCATATTTTGTAGCAGTTTCTGTTAGTCGGCATGAGCTAGAATTTGCTGTTGAAACCCATGCATCTTTCCATAAATTCATTCTAATTAAATTATACTCTATATCTGTTTCTTTATTTTTCATAATGCATCTATAAGTTTTAAAAATAAATCTTCGGCTTCTTGGTGATTAAAATCTTCTATCATTCCATTATCGTCGCATTTGCCATCTATAAGCTTATACGTTACTAAAGGCTCAGATAAAACCCAAAACCAATCCGAATCTCCGAAAGGTCGTTTTCCTGAAAAAGATTCCTGTTCAACAATTAAAACCTTTAAAAGATCTTTTAAGAATTCTCTAATAGTTACTGGCTCATACCAGGTTTTAATTGGCAAATTTAATATTTCTTGATTATTCATTGTATTCCGTAATAGTTGAGTATTCTGGAGAAAACGACATAATAGTTAATTTTGATCCTAATATTTTATACTCTATATCAATATAGTTATACTCTTCTGAATCTATCTCAAATTTAAATGATTCTAAATCAGACAAACTAACAATTAAATTATAGATATTAAGAACTGCTAGATTCATGTCCAATATAGAATATGGCCCAAAGAACTTAATTTGCTTTTTACTATACTCAAATATAGCACTAGATGTATATTCTTTAATCATTATACATCCTTCATTAAAATTAGACCTTCATTATATAAATTTTCTACATGTTTTACTATATTATCTGAGTTCATATTGTCATTTACATTCTTTAAAATAAATTTTCTAAGAATAGTTAAAGTGTCTTCTACTTCTAAACCTTCAATATCTATATCGTTAGTTATGATTTCATTATTTGTGATAATGGATAAATCATATACTGCTATAGAATTAAGCCGTGTAACGAAATCATTGTATTTTGCATCATCCTTCTTGTTCCTGACAAATACTTTAACATAAGAATTTTCATAACTATTAAAATCAAAATCTTTTATATCTATAAAGTCTTCATCATATTCTATACGTTTAAAAATAGCTCTAGGGTTAACTTTATGAGTCATTCTATTAGATTCTACATCTAAAACCCAGAAACCTTTCTTATCGTCACAATCTGACCAAGTTAATTGATAAGGAATACCTGCATATGTAATATTACCTTTCTTGCTTCTTATATGATAATGTCCTGAAACTACTTTATCATATTTCTTAAATGGTTTAACAGAATGACCATGTTGTGAAAAATGGCCAGGAGTTAACTCGAAACCTGATAATTCTAGATGACCAAATAGATACTTAGAATTAGACTTGTCCATAAAGTCAAAAATTTTAGATTCATTTTCTTCGTTGATCCATGGAATAATATCAAACTTCTCACCAAATATCTCGTAAGTTTCCCACGAATCACAAAAATTGACATATTCGTAATTACTAAAACTTAGTATGTTATCTATCCAATTGATTTTATTGGTATTTTTATAATAGACATCATGATTACCTACCATTTGATAGAGAGTTATTTTTCTCTTTTCAAATTCTTCTAAATATTTTTCATTAACAAATTTTAAAGTTTTAGCATTAATATATTTTCTGCTATCAAGAAGATCACCTAATTGAATAACTACTTTAATATCGTGCTCTTCCAAGTAAGGAAAGAATTGATTTGTTAAGAAGTCTTCGAAATAATTTGAAAATATATCTGAAGCTTTTTTAAATCCGAAATGAGTGTCGCCTAATATAACGACCTTTTTATTCGTCATTATGTATTACCATTTAATTAAAATGTCTTCTGCTCTTTTTATAATAGTGAAATCTTCTTTGAATTCATTCTCTATGAGACTCATAATAATCTCGTTATCCATAGGAAGTTTCTCTTCGAAATCTTCAGGAGGATAACACACTTCTTTCTTTTGTTCATTAATCTTATCACGTATCAACTCACAAATAGTATTAGTATGATATAAAGCTATGTCGGTTTCTAAATCTAATAATCTCATTATATAATCTCCGGTGGCCATTTAATTTTTGTTGAATTAAAAACAAATTCTGTTTCTTCATAATCCAATTCGTTAATTACATCTTCCAGTTGGTCTAATAAATTTCTTGCTGCATCTTCTGAAATTTCAATGGTCTTACCACTTATTTCTAAATTAATACTTTTCTTTATAGTTACTTTCATTTATCTTCTGTCTCTTTAGATTTTACATCATACATTTTTGCCATCATGTCTAATGCTTGAGTGTGATCTTCAGCTCCATCAAGAAATAATTCGCTATCTAAAGTATAATTCTTTCTTAAATATTCACCTTTAATCATTTGCTGATGTTTTTCTTTATTAATGATAGAAACAAAAGCTTGCCAAGCAATTCTATTATAATAAGAAAATGGATTATATGGTCTTCCTTTATCATCTAACTTATCGGGATTATAATTATGGCCATATTTCATAATATGAAACAATGCTTCGTCTTTCATTTCATCTATATAACTATAGCCTGAAAAACTTTTATGGTGGGATAAACCTTCAATAATCTTCATAAACTTTTTACATAAACTATCGCTCCACTGTACTGAAGGATCAAGAGCTCTAGCTTCTTTCCAAGCTTTAAGTTCTGGTATAAAGACTTTAGGTTCTATATAGTATTCATTTTTCTTTTTAGTCATTCTTATTATTTTTATCGACTTTTAAGCCTTATCTGGCTTTATTATATTTCTTATTATACATTAGATCCTTTTTGTATTATAATAAGAAGGTTCTTATAGATTTTCTTAATATCTATATTATATAAAATAAATATGTAAAGATTGTTCCAATCTTCTTTTCGGTTCCATCGAAAAGTTAACTTTATAAATCAGAATTTATAATTAATGCTGTAATTTTTTTATTATATACTATTTTTCATTAAATGTAAACTGTTCGCATAATATAATTATTTTCAAAAAGATTAAGCCGGCTATACATAACTTAATCTTTTTGAATATTTTAAATATTAATTATTTTTAACCTTTAAATAGATTTGGCTGTTCTTTCTTTAAATCATCAATATTAAATACTTTTTGATCGCTTGTAAGAAATTTCATTACCATATCTTTAGGACCAGACATTTTCGATCCTTTAAATTTAATACCATTTTGTTTAGCAACTTTCATTGCATCTTCTTCAGAACCTACAAAGTTGATATCTAAAATGATATTATTTTCCACTTCGAAAATTCCTTCCAATTCTTCTATTAAGTTCATAATTTTTAATTTGTTATTTTTAATAAATATTTATATGAGGTTAGAATTAAGTTACAGCTTAATTCAACAATGGAGCACAATTGCTGTCCCTCTATTAAATATATTTATAAGGAGCTGACACATGCTAATTCTGATGATAGATGGTGTAAAAATTCAGATAAAATAATTTGTTTAAGAAGCCAGTGTCAATCTAAATATCTTAAAGCTCTAGGTCTTAAAATTATAGGTAAAACATTTAAAGAAATAGGCTTCGACTATGAACCTAAAGTTTAATTTGTTCTACTTTATATGAAAATTCCTCTTCAATATATCTATTGACTCTCTCAATTCCATGTTTCTTTAAAATATTCGCGTTTGGAATAATGTCTACCAAATCAATGAATAAAAAGCCTGCTCCATCATTAGTTACACGTAAACCTCTACCAATAGATTGAAGTAATTTTATTTTATCTTTCAGTGGCCCAGCTAATATAGCTGCTTTAATCGTTTTAATATTTATACCTGTACTAAATGTTCCTAAAGATGCAAAAAGTAAAATATCATCTTCAGGGTGCGCCATTATGTATTGACGTATTTTTTTACGTTTTTCTTTGTCTATACCACCATGAATAATAAAGATATTTTTGTCGCCATACTTTTCTCTATATTCTTTATACATTAACTCGCCATGAGCTGTATTTTTAAATAAAACTAATGTTGTTCCTTTTAATTTATTAGCAGTATTATATATGTGAGCATTTCTGGCTTTATGTAGCCAAATATACTCTAATTCTGCCATATATTTTTCACTACCTGTTTCAAATTTGCCTTGTAGAGGAACATCATAATTTAATTTTTGCACTAATATATCTAATTTAGCTGATACACCTTTGTTGATATTATCAATCGCTCTACTAAATTTATAGTTTTTACCGAATAATCCTTGTAAAGTTAATTGGTGAGTTTTAGCATCTTTTAGAGTTCCTGTAAGACCTATTCTGAATTCAGCATTTGTGCAAGATTCTAATATTTTACAAGCAGATTTAGATTCAGCTTCGTGAACTTCATCATAAATTACGGTTTTAAATTGTTCGAAAAATGATTTAGGTCTTTTGGCTAAAGACTGCCAAGTACCAATCAAAATATCAGCACCAGTTAATTTTTGACCAGAGTATAATAGATCTATAGTAGGATCCCAATTCTCAAAATACTCATGATAGTTTTCCAACATTTGATTGGCTAAATCAACCCTCGGAACAATAATTAATGTTTTATTTCTACTAAGAATTCTTGTAAGAGTACAAACAATAAATGACTTACCTGCAGCAGTAGCCGATTCAACTATAAGTCTCTTTTTTAAAAGAGCAGCGTAAATAGCCATCATTTGTTCTTTGTGTGGTTTTAAAGGAACTCTTTTTTGATTATCATCATATCTTGTAGGATTCCAAGACATAATATTTTTCATTAATTTGTCTGGATTAATTTCCTTTTCTTCAGCAAAACCCAAGCCTGAAAATTTATAATTTCTTTGCTTACAAAAGTTTTTCACAAAGTCAGCCAATCCAGTATAGAGTTGACCATTTTTGTTGAGCAGTCTTATCTTTCCATCCCAAAACCCGTTGCGAAAAGCTGGAGACCAATGAGCACCATCAACTTTGAATGTTAGTTCATCTGAAAGTTCATACATTTGAGCTCTTTCACAAACTATTTGAGAATAAGACTCGTCTATTTTTATTAATTCTACTTTTGTCATTGTATTTCCTGGAAAGAAAATCCTAACTCTTTAAATGATTTTCCTATATCTTCTTCTTGAAAATATTTAGTTTTTATATTTGATCTATTTGTTAATTTTGTATTATTTCTCTTGCAATAAGCCTGAATTAATTTGTAACTTAGTTTGTTCTTTATAGATTCTGATGCTTGTCTGGAAGAAATAAATTTTCCGAAAGGTGTAATATACCAACCAGAAAATGTATGAGATCTAATTGAAGAATTTCTTTCCGATAATTCTTGTGATATAGATTCTTTTAATGTTTGATATAATCTACTATTAATGATAATTCCATTACAACAAGCCATTCTCCATAAAGCGTGATTCATTTTTACTTTAGATTTACCATAGGTAAATTTAGTTAATAATAAATGAGCTATATAGTGTTCTCTAGGTGTAAGAAGTACTAAATTCTCTCTGTCATCAGTACCACCTAAAGACCTAGGCATAATATGATGCTCTTCATAATAACATTCAGATTTAGTTCGATTCAATTTTTGCCTAGAGTTGCAAAGATCTCTATACCAAATAAAATACTTATTATTTTCTAATTCTCTCATAACAATATGATTTTATTATTATTATTTATAAGGATTCTGAGTGTTTACTTTTCCATCAGATATGATATAATCTTTATATCAGTTAAACAAATAGGAAATTTATATTATGAAAGATTTAAATAAAATTTTAGCATTTATTAATAAAAATAATCTAAAAATGAGTTGTTATCTAGAGCAGTTTATAGAAGACATAAAACAAAATAAAGTACCTAAGAATTTAGAGTTAATAGAATCTCACGGATATCTTGAAGAATATATAGACATGACTCCCATTTATAAAAATGAAAAAGTTATGAACGTTCTAATTTTAAACAAAAATTATTATGAAGCTTTCTTAACATATGTTAAAATAAACAATCAATTTGCTTTAATTCTATAAATGAAACTTTCTAAATGGGTAAAGAATAATACCGGATATGACTCTGATTTCGTAGTTGACCCAAAATGGGCTGACATGGAAATTGTTGAAGAATTTAAACGCAAAAATAATGAAAAACTCTTATCAAATTATAGAGGTCATTGCGATGATTATGCTATAGTCACTAATGGTAAAAGATATTATCAAGCCGCTTTATTTTACAACTATCGAGGATATTCTGGTTATGAACGATATTCTTTAAAAGTTAATTGGGATAAAACTTATGGTATGACTCCTGAAGCTATTGAAGCTTTTAAAGCTAAAGAATTAGAAAGAAAATCTAAACCCAGAGTTCGTAAGCCAATAGATTTATCATACAGAGATACTGAAAATTGGAAAAAATATGAAGCAGTCAAAGAACAGACTAAGAAATTTGGTGAAACTAATGACTGTGTTGTAAAAGCAATCACTTTAGCAACAGGTTTGGATTATTCTGTAGTGCATAAAACTTTAGCCGAAAGCGGTAGGAAATTTAGAAGAGGAACTCCTCATTATGTATCAAATAAAGCTCTTAAAATTTTAGGTTATAAATTAGTTAGAGTTCATAAATTTGATAGGCAGAGAACATATGCAGGATATAGAGCCAAGTCTAAAGGATATTCTGTAAAAGGATTAATTGGACAGCTTGATAAGAAAAATTATTTAATATCTATAAGTGGACATCTACTGGCTGCAGTAGATGGAGAAATCTTGGACTTTACTAGAAATAGAAAAAGTTTTGTGGAATACGTAGACGAGGTAGTTAAATTATGAAATTTATTATAAAGACATATTTAGAAGTTGTGAGTTTATCATTATTGACTCTAGTTATACCATTATATGCAATGTTTTATTTAACATTCGAAGTAGGGAGATATTACGCAACAGGTATAGTATTAGGATTCTATATTATACATGTTTTAGCTCTGCAGAATAAAAAATTCTACGAATTCATTACATCTTAGTAATAAACGAACATAAAGTTAACAAATGTTATATAATAAAAGATTATGAAATGGAATAAAGAAGAAATTTTATACGAACTTGGCTTTTATGTATTTTGTGTACAGTTTATATCTGTAGGAATAGCCGTAACTTTTTGGTATATTTTAAAATGGATTTATAATGGAATTATTTCATCTAAATCAAATATAATATATTTATTATCTTGTATAAGTTCAGTTATAATAGCTGAATTTTATGAATTAATTGGTCTAGGATTATTTCTATTCTCTACATTATGTTTTATAATTTACATGGCATATATTGATGGTAAAAAAAGTTAAAGCTAAAAAGCGTAAAAAGGTTCCAGTAAAAGAACTTAAAATGTATGAAGCTATATTTGATATAGAAAAGGATAAAGGAAAAATATTTGATTCATGTAATCAATATTTCGTTTGGGTGTTTACGAAGATCACCGAATATAATAAAATAAATAAAACTAGATTTAAGGATGAATTTACGTTAAAGTATGTAAGCTGGAAATCTAATCAAGATAGATTAGAAGAATAAGGATATTTTATATTATGAAAACAATAACCAAAACAATAAAAGAGTTTCATGATCGATTTAATAGAAAAAATGCACGCCAAATTTGACTTCCATGACGTAATAAAATATTTAGATAACCAAGGACATCGAGATCATTTGGATTTAAGGCTTAATATGATTCAAGAAGAATATTTTGAATTATGTGATGCCGTAGACGAAGAAAATCCAGAAGAAATAGTAGATGCATTAATAGATATTATTGTATTTTGTTTAGGTACGCTTGATTTGTTTAAAGTAGATTCAGATAAAGCTTATTCTGAAGTTATGAATGCTAATCTTGCAAAAATTAGAGGAATTAAAGAAGGTAGACCCAATCCTTTTGGTTTTCCTGATTTAATGAAGCCGGAAGGATGGCTTCCACCATCCCATAAAGGTAATCATGGCACTTTCGGAGAAATGTATGACCAATAAGCAACCAACAGCGCCTTTTACAGGTCATGTTGAAAAAATGACAGAAGAACAAGCTGATAAAATAAAAACCCAAATGTTAAATCATGATAAAATAATGACTGATCCATCTATAGTTAATGCTTTATCTGGCATGGGTAAAACTGAATATTCGAAAGAACCAGAATTTTTAGATCCTATCGCACAAGCTTTAGGTTCTATGAATCGATCAGATAATTATGAAGAGTCTGAAAAAGATCATGAGCTGCCTTCATATATAGAAGATTACCTATACAATAAATACGATTTAGACGAATCTAAAGAATCGGTAAACGTTTTAGCTGAATGCATAGAACTTCAACTTAAAAAATCTCAAGACTATCAGAATCCTAATAGTTCCGTAAAACAATCCGATTATTATCCATCTGGCTTATTTACTATTCAAGAAATCGTTCATGCTAAAATGCTTCGAATGCGGTCAGTCATGGAAGCCATGAGAGATGATAGTAATTATGATACTAATTTCGAATCTTTAGAAGATTCAGCTAAGGATGCAATTAACTATCTTAGTTTCTTTGTATCATATTGCAGAGGACAAATGGAAGGTCAATCAGAAGAAGATTACGAGGTATTTAAATAATGTATGAAAATGCAATTTTTAATAGAATCATTAATGTTATAAACGAAATGGGATATGAACATGTAGATGACATTGTTCAAGATTTGGAAATAAGTGATGATGAACTAGATATTTTTCTGAATATATTACATAAGGAAAAAGATGCTGCTATTAAAAAATTAACGACATAATGGCTATTATAGAACAAGGTAAACCTATGAAGTGGAAAAACACATCAGATATGGATAATATAAGAGAACATTTTGCTGATATGTTATTCTATAAACATTTTACTACTGATAAAACAGGCGTAAAAACTATAGAATTAATAGGAGCTTCTTTTAAAGCTAACGAAGAAGCCATTTTCGGTACTCCAAATAAAGATTATATTGAAAAAGAATTAAAATGGTATGAAAGTCAATCAAGTAATATTTTAGATATTAATGGTAGACAATTTCAGCCACCACAAGCGTGGTCATATGCTGCTAACCCTGATGGCGAAATTAATTCTAATTATGGATTACTTATTTTTTCAGAAAAATATGGAGATCAATATAATAATGTTTTCCAAGAATTAAAGACTAATCCAGATTCTCGTAGAGCATCTATGATTTATAATAGACCTACCATGCATTATGATTATTGTGAAAACGGCAAAAATGATTTTGTCTGTACTAACTCAGTAAGCTATTATATTCGACATGGCAAGCTTGATTGCGTCGTCCAAATGAGATCTAATGATGTTTATTTTGGATATCGTAATGATAAAGCGTGGCAAGATTATGTTCTTAAAGAATTAGCTAAAGATTTAAATTTATCAGTTGGTAATATGTTTTGGCAGGTTCAAAATCTTCACGTATATGAAAGACATTTTTATATTGTAGATCATTTTATTAAAACTGGAATGCTAGATATTACAAAATCTTCTTATAACAAATTATATCCTGAGAGCGAATATGCAAATTCAAATTCCGATTAACGATTTTAAGAATAATTTTCCTATTATAGAGAATGAAATAGATTATTTCTTAAAAGTTAATTTTGAACAAATTCGAGAAAAAATGTCTAATGGTTTACGGATATTTCGACGCAAAGCAGTTTCTAATAAAGCAGTTTTAAAAGAAATTGAAGAAGAAAATCTTAACAAATATACTGGACTTATTATTCAACGAGCACAAATTGAAGATATTTACAGAAGATTTGTTTTGTTATATAATTCTAATATGATTGATTATATAACTCTTGAAGGCGCAGAAATGGAAATATTTTTGTCTGCTACAAATCATAAATAGATATGTGACCTACTCCAGATAATCTGGTCAAATTTGTCACTTAAATAAACTGATATAAACATAAAGGTATAAAAATGAAAAAAATTCGTGTTGGCATCATCGGTGTCGGTAACTGCGCTTCTTCCCTTATTCAAGGAACTCAATATTATCAAGATAATCCTCAAGATAAAGTCGGCTTAATGTATGAAGATATTGGCGGCTATACTGTTAATGATATTGAATATGTTATTGGCTTTGATGTTGATCGTAGAAAGGTAGGAATAAATCTTAGAGAAGCAATTTTAGCTAAACCAAATTGTGCAATGAATCATGTAAAAGAAATTACTTCTAATGTAGTTCCACACTCAGCGGGAGTTTTTTCTGCTCCTTTGTTGGATGGCGTAGCTCCTCATATGTATGATTATCCTGAAGATGTCTCTTTTAGAACTGAAGCTGACACGGCTGTGTCTTTCACTGAAGCGGTAGATTTAATTGAATCGTTCGATGTAGATATGTTAGTAAATTATTTACCTGTTGGGTCTGAAGAAGCTTCGAAATTTTGGGTAGATGTAGCACTTAAAGCAGGCGTTCATTTTGTTAATTGTATTCCAACTTTAATTTCTACTGAAGATACTAAAAG
This sequence comes from uncultured Caulobacterales bacterium, assembly GCA_964479275.1. Classification (GTDB taxonomy): domain Bacteria; phylum Pseudomonadota; class Alphaproteobacteria; order Caulobacterales; family Parvularculaceae; genus CALLPQ01. The sequence goes on along the minus strand of CAYZLR010000002.1, from coordinate 81,711 downwards.
AGTCGAACAAAAATTTATTAATGCAGGTTTAACATTTGTAGGTTCTGATATGCGTTCAGCATGGGGAGCTTCTAGAATGTCTGAAGTTTTACAAGGAGCTATGATTGATTCTGGTTTAATGGTAACTCAACACATCCAAACCAATATGGCATCTGGTTCTACTCAAGGCCAAGAACATATTCGGACAGGTCGTACAGCAAATACTGATTTTCTAAATATGGCTAAACAGGACCGCTTAGAAAATAAACATATTTCTAAAGAAAACGTTCTGAAAGGTCAGAATCATGTACGAGACGAGTCTATAGAAGGTATGACATTGTTCGCTGGTCCCTCATTAACCGTACAGCAAAAACCAGGTGGCGAATATATTGGGTCTGACAATAAGATTGCTAATTTTGATATTGTTGCTTATGGTTTTGCTGGCGCTCGTTATGAATTAACTGCTAGATTATCTGTTCAAGATTCACCTAATTCAGGTGGAGTTGTTATTTCGGCAATTCGTTTCGCTCAAGTAGCTGCTGAGATGGGATTAGTAGGTTACTTACGTGGCCCATCTGCTTGGACTCAGAAAAGCCCACCAGTACAAATGAAAACTGAAGATGCAAAATTTGAGTGTGACGCTTTAGCGCGTCGAGAGTTAACTTCAACCACTAGAAAACAATTAGCTACTAAAGATCCAGTAGTATCTGATTTAGAATATACTTTTCAGGATTCTAAAAATGACTACTAAACAACTAAAAAATTTAGACCACACATTTGATCTAGCATGTTTTGATATAGGTGTTACTATAAGAAAGGGTTTAAAGTGGGCTATACAGCCTAATGAAAAATTTCATTTAGTAGAAGAGTTTAGTGATGATAAAGAAGATAAATTGGTTGGAAAGGGAATATCACTAGGTTTCTGGACTGGAGATTTTTTTAATATACCATCAAGACTGCTTAAAATGGAGCACAATGTTTGCGCTAGAAATAAAGAAGTTTTATTTGATATGATGAAAGAAGGTTATGGTGATAGTTTTGATGAATGGACAATAGTCACAGCTTTAATATATCAGAGAATAGGATAACATGAAAAAATTTGATGATTTAAGAACTGATGTTGAAAATAAATTAGAAGAAATAATTCAACAAAATGATTCTATTTGGGAAGCTTCTTATTCGACAGCTAGAAATGCAAATGTAGAATTAGAAAAAGAAGCTATGTTTGATCTATTAACACAATTTAGAGAATCTATGGATCAAATGGAAGATTTATTTTTGGATATAACTGATGACTACTAGAAAAATAATTAATACTTTTGATATCGACGGCGTTATCTTTATGGGAGAATACGGAGGGGTCTATCCAGGCCCTGACGATATCATCATAACAGGAAGATCATTTCAAGAAGAAAAAGAGACTTTAGAAATGTTAGAGTCTAAAGGAATTAAGAATAAATTGTTTTTAAATCCTAGACATTTTTCTAAAAAAACTAGGCAATCATCTGGTAAACATAAAGCTAACATCATCAGTAAACTTAAACAGAGATATATAGTAGGAATTCATTTTGAAGATGACCCTGTTCAAGCCAAAGAAATTACTGATGTACATCCAGACGTGCATGTGATATTATTAGTGCATGATTTAGTCGAAAAAGAGAACGTGAGACATTTATGAAAGATTATGAGAAAACTATAGAGTATTTAAAAGATTTTCTAGGTGAGCTTAATTTTGATGACTGCCATCATGAAGAAAAAGCTTGTGTAAAATTAGCTATAAAATGTGTAGAAGAACAATTACGTCGTCATAATCAAGCGCTTGCGTATTGTAGGAAATTAAAGAAATGAATTATAAAGAATATAAAGGAGTCATTATTAGAGATGACCCAATCTATGAAAGTACTGACCGAGGTATGGTAAATGAATGTCTACAAAATTATACATATTTCTCATTAGATGAAAATTCTGTAGTTTTAGATCTAGGTGTTCACTGCGGTGGCTTTGCTCATATATGTAAAGAAGCCAACGTAAAGGCATATTTAGGTATCGAAGCTCTTAAATCTAATTATGAGTGCGCATTAAATAATATGCCTGAAAACGGTAAAATTTTAAATGCGGCTGTTTCTAACTCTGAAGATCCAGAGATCGCTTTCTATATAAGAAATAGCAAACAGTTTTCATGTAGTGCAACTGTTAATCCAGCAAAAGTTACAAAAGCTTTAACTAAAACCGTAGTAAAGAATTTAAATATTCACACTATTTTATCTATGTGGAAATACACGCATATTAAAATGGATATCGAAGGCGCTGAAAAAGATTTTTTAAACGAAAACTTTATTGTACCGAATTCTGTCGAAGAGATGTCTCTCGAAGTTCATTCAGAAAAATATATTCTGGATTTCGAGGCTAATTATCAAAAGTACATTCTAGCTCAAGGTTTTGAATTAGTCTCAGCTACACCTAATTACGGTTTTGTTGGTAAGGATCCTGTTATGCGCGAAGCATTTGGAGTAGAGTATACGGGTTCATTATTTGGATTTGATTTATTTTACCGTAGGAAAGTCGATTGAAGATACAATCTTATAAAGAAAAACCGCTATCTTTAGGTCAACTTAAAGATATGACCAATAAAGAAAATTTTGATTATTTTAATACATGGGTCTTAGATTTCTTTAAGCGAGAATGTCTTAGAGAATCAGATCGTATAGATGAGTATGTAGAGAATCCTTTATTTGGGCCTGCTATGAGACAAGAAGTTTCATATTGGAATCCAAATCGATCTAAGCACGCTGAAGTATATTGGCTAGAAAATTTTGTATTTAATAAAGATACTTCATTAAGAAATAAAATTCTTAATGCTATGGTAGTAAAATTTGTTGGAATGCCAACACTTACCCTAGTGGCCACCAACTCTCTAGATTATTCTAATATAATAGATTTTGATCTTTATAGAAAGGACGTTAAATACTTTGATTTTATTAATGAGAACCTAAATATAAATCAAATGAAGTTAGCCGTGTGGGGTAAAACACAATTACAGACATCATTACAGACTGCTGCAAGAAATTATTGCAGAGAAAAATATGTTGACCCTCAAAGAAAATTTCATTTATCTGATATGATAGAATGGATAGTGCATTTGGACGATTTAGGTCTTAGCTCTGTAGTGATTGATAAAGAAAATAAATTATCTGATGTTTGTGAATGGTTAATTAGTCATAGAGGCATAGGACCATATTTTGGTTATCATCCTCCATGCAATTTTAGTAGGTCTGAAGACTTAAAACATATAGATGAAGATGATAACTATTGTCTTGTAGGTCCTGGTGCTAAACGTGGTATGGAATTCGTTTTTCCTGATGTTAAGTTGAATAACAATAACGCCATGGAGAACATAATTTTATCTATTAGAGATCACCAACATGAATTCTTTGAGTTTGAATCTGAAGAATTATTTGAATTCTATAAGAATAATTTAGAGCGTGATGGATATCTCACAACTTTTGGTACTGAAATTACTTTTTGTCAATTTGCCTGCTTCGAAGCTATTAAAAATAATGAAAAAGCTCAAATAAAAAGAATATTACCATTAACATTTGATTCGTTTTATGATATAATTAATAAACGAAAACATGAATCAGATGGATTATTTTAAATATGAACTTATTAACTATTGGCGATATAGATAAAGCTAAAGAACAATTAAACTTAGAAGGCGAATGGACATGTTTCTATAAAGCCGTTGAATTTGATTTCTGCGATGAAATATCAGATTTGGAAAATTTAAATTCTTGCGCACTGGAAGAATTTTTTCCGCTAGATATAATTGAAGTTGAGTTACCTGGAAAATTAATGCTTCTAGGCCTAAGAAATTTAGTTACAAATGAAGTTAAATATGGAGTAGTAGATTTAGCATGTAACGAGTTACAAACTCAGCTTAGAGATTATACTTAAATTATGAGATACGTTCATAAGAGAGAAAGAGGTTGGGGCTGGTCATTATATTTATGCTATGGACTGTTTATTTAGAAGAAATACACTAATTGAAAGATATGACGGTGTAAAAATTGTAGTTTCTACTGTAGGTCTTAGAAAAAAATAAATTAGATACTGGATTTTTAGAAATTGGACCTGGAAGATATTTTGAAACTATGGCCTTTTTATCTAAAAAGATGATTATAGATATAATGATGCTGATGTAAGTAAACAAGTTTCATTTCAATCAAAATGGTTTATAGATAATATAGATGCTGATGATGAAGCGAACGATATGCATGATTTAGTAGTAAAAGAAATAACGGACAGATTATTAAATGAAGATACTTATAACGGGACCAGTTAACTTAATATCAAGTCGATTATATTCTCATAAATCAGCAGAAGGCTGGATTCTTTATGATATGATTAAGACTAAATATACAGATGATGTAGTAGATATTGAGACATCTGATAATATCATAGAAGATTATTTGGAATATGATAAAATTTATTTATATCATGGTAATGACTTCTCAGGTTCATTAAATTTATTTGGTGGTTTAAAAAATGAACCTGTTGCAAGACAGCTAGCTAAAATTTCTTTATATGCTAAATATTGTAAATTTAATAATAAAGAAATAATATCTTGTAAAATACCAATGCCAGATTATGGCTTTATGGTATATAATAGATTAAAATCTCAATCCGGATATCCAGAAATTTGGGACAATATAGATTTAGCAGAGTTAACTAAGTTATCTAAACAAGAAGATTATTTTGATCCTGCTAATAATTTTAATTCTAAAAAATTAGTTTTAGGAGACTCTCATGCAATTAGTATGTATAGAGCTGGTTGGGCTGTTAATAGTGTACCTTTTCAAACGCTTAATGGGGCCATCAACCGAGGCTTAGAAAGTTTTATACCTCAAAATTTGAATCATTATGATTCTTTAGAATTTTATTTTGGAAATATAGATATAAGACATCATATTTATCGTTTAAGTAAAAATCTAGATGAAGCTAAAGGTATAGTTAATGATTTAGTAATCAGATACGTTAATCAGATTAAAAGTCTAAATATAAAAAATGCTTCTATATATGTTCCATTACCTATCGAAAATGAATCCAGAGTTGTTCCGAAATCAGGATGGCATAAAGGTAAACCATTCTGGGGTTCATGGCACGATAGAGACTTTATAAGAGGCGAATTTATAGATAGATTATATGTAGAAACAAATAATACTAATATAAAGGTTTTAGAGTGGACAGATTATTTAGAAAATTCTAAAGATGAATTAGATTTTGCTTATATGGAAAAACCTAGATCAGTACACTTATCTAGAGAATTTTATCCACATTGGACAGGAAAACCAGAAGTAGTTTCAGAAGCTACAGGATTATTTTAATGAGAGTATTGCAAATATTAACTATAAGTATTTGGTGTATAGCAATTTACTTATTTGGAAAAATGGTATATGATAATCATACTAATGAAGCTTGGTTAGAAGAAAATTGTAAAAAGACTTCTATAGTTTCTCAGGATCATGGCGGAAAACTAAGATGGATGTATAATTGTGATAATTAATTTGAGACTAGATAATATCAAAATTTTCTTTAAACAAAGAAGAAAACTCAGATATAAAAAATATGATAAATGGCATAAACATTTTGCTATTATACCCGTTAAGATGGATGACGGTTCATATGTCTGGTTGCAATTTCTTGAACGAAGAATATCAAACCATTATAATAAGCCTAGAAAATATTTTAAATTAGGTGAGTTATTAGGATAACAAGATAATTAAATTATGAAAGAATATAAGTGGTATGTAGAAGTTGTAGTTGATACTAATGATGCGGATTATTTAACACGAGTAATCTCTGTTACAGACGAAGGCTTAGAAGAATTAAAGCGACGAATCGCCGTCGTTAAACGAAGATTTCCTAACTATGAAGACTTCGCTTGTAGCGAATATCATGGTCATTGGGCTGAAGCTATCGAAGAAGATGATCCCGACTATTTAGATCTGGAAGCCGTGGCCGATATGGCACCCTACGGTGAATATGGTTGGCATTCATTGGAGTCTATAAAGTATTATCCTTACGGTGAAAAGAAGAGTTTACTATGAAAACATATAACGATGATCCAAATCTTTTAATAGATGATGCTATTAACAAATTAACAGAAGACTCTAATGGACCTAATGAATTAGATTCCATTAATTTCGACATCTATGTTTCACCAGCTGATGTCAGTCGTTATGCTCATAGAAATGGCTGGGAAGAATCTGAAGAATTTGATTGCAATGGCTGGCAATATGACTGGTGGATCTCTTACAAAAAGGATAATATAGAATTTTTATTTGCTGGATGTGGCCACGATGGAAGTTCATATATTTCTAAACCAGAGTCAGCGTGAGTTGGAACGAAAAATTTATAAATCTTGCTGAGCATATTTCTACTTGGTCTAAAGATCCTTCTACTAAGATTGGAGTAGTTGCTATAAATCCAGATACTAAAAACATTTTATCAACTGGATATAATGGTTTTGCTAGAGGCATTTCAGATACTGAGAAGCGATATAGAGAAAGAGAGACTAAATATAAGTATATTGTACACGGAGAACAAAATTGTATTTACAACGCAACACGTAATGGTATAAAATTACAGGGTTCTTATATGTATGTGTATGGTTTACCCATTTGCCATCAATGCGCTTCAGCAATAGCTCAAGTAGGTGTAGATACAATATTTTTTAAAAATTGTGACCCTGAATCAGAGACTCGATGGTCAGAATCTTCTGAATTAGGATATGATATTATGAAAGAAACAGGAATTACAATTAACAAACTATAGGAAAATTAAATTATGAATATATCAATGGATTTACAACACTTAGGATACGGATTCGCTCTTTGGCTTGCTATATGTGTTTTTATTTTAGCAGGTGGAAAAGCGATTCAGTTGGTTATTGCTTGGATTGAAGAAGAAAAGTCTTTAATTAATACAAATTGGCTTTTTAGTTTATTTTGTGGTTATGGAAAATATAGATACCACTGCGAATATGATGGCTACTATAGATTGAGTTCAAATCCTGATCATTTAGGAAAAACTTTTAGAAGTTATAGTATAGATATTGATGAAACTATTGAAGAATTTAGAGCGCAATTTATTCGTCCTGGTGAAGTTTGTGTTGAATTCATTAAAAGATGTGGAATATTATTTACAATTCCGTTTCTAGCATTCACAGCAATTAATTATTTAGATGTCTTTATTTCGGTTTCGGTATTAGTGATGGTTTTATTTATGACTCGATTAATTCGGCGAACTATGAAGAAATTGAAATCTCATGTAGAAGATAAAACTGTTCATAATGGATAAAAAGAAAATCATTTTAAAATATACGCGAGAGGAACACTTTAATGATCCTCTCGCTTTAAGGAGAATTATTTATGAGCAAGAAAAACGAATTAGAGTTCTTAAAAGATCTAAGAGCGCTATTAAGCAAGTATCATGCAGAACTTGAAATTTTTCAAGAAGTCTTTGATGGATATTTAAATGAAGTATCTATTGAGGCTTTATTGGATGGTATGCCAGTAAATATAAAAACTTGTTACCGTACCTCGATTTATACAGTGGATGCTGATGATATAGATGCTTTAATTGGAAGGAAAGAAAATGATAACGATTGATGAGATATTCGAGCTAATCGAAAATAAAAGATTAAATCAAGACATTAAATGGGGTGAACAGAATCATTCAGTTGATAGGTGGTGTAGTATTCTTGGCGAAGAATACGGAGAAGTATGCAAAGCTAATTTAGAAAATGATGATGAAGGTTATATTGAAGAATTAGTTCAAGTTGCTGCTACAACAGTAGCAATGATAGAATCTTTTTATAGGAATGAAATAAAACAATGATTAAACAGTTAGTAAGATTCATTTATATAAAAACTCATAAACATGAAATTGCAGAACTTGCTAATTTATATTATAAGCATTTTGAAATGGTTGCAGGGCGTAAGTTAATTAAAGAAGAATTAAATAAATTGGATTTAGATATAAATTTAATAATGTCAATATTAAAATTTGGTGATTATAATGAGTATGAACGATAGATTTAATACGTTTAATTTTGAATTAGATAGAGTTTTGAGAGAAGATTATCCTAAATCTCTAATTCATGCTATTTTAACTACAGCAGAAACCTTTGATGTAGATGTAGAAGATGTTGTACCACTCCTAGGCGATAATTTCAGAATTACATTATCTGAAGAATATAATATAGATCTAAGTGAAGGATTACCAGAAGGCTTATTTTAAAATGAATACATTAATAGTTAACGTCGATCTTTATTTTTCAAAATTACCTAAATTAATTAACAGTTTAAAAAATGAGTTAAAAGATATTGAAAATAAGATGAGCATATCTAAAAATGAGTATAATTCTAAATGGTATAATTTTGATAAGTATGAGCCTGGAATATTTATTATATGCAAAATAAATTCATTAAAGAATCGAATAGATATGTTAGAATTACAAAGTGCTAATTCATCTCGCATACAAGGCGAAAATTTTATAAAACTTGATGCGGAATCCACTAAGTTCTTTTTAGAAAATCATGATTGATAGTTATCACTATTATGTAAGATATTTAGCAATTCAAAGACACTTTAATTCAAAAGGATATAATTATAATAAGTATAATGGTAAAGTAAATGCATCTAGGCAATCATTCTTAAGAAGGCGTGATAAAGGATTATTTAATAAGTTTAGATATAAATTTAAAGACTTAGATTCATTTAAAGATTATTTAGTTGCAAATTTTGTTTACAATCAAGGCTTTTCAGTATATAATAGTACATCTCAAGAATCTTATGATATACTTGAAAAATGGAAGAAAATTAATGCGAATTTAAAGGATTATTATTTTCGTGATTTGAGATTTCTATCTCATATAAATATAAAGAGTCAACTAATAAGTGAACATGGAGAACTTCCAAAAGTTATCCAGTACTTTATTCAGAATAAAATATGTTTCGAGACTCTAGTGTTGCTCGATATATATTTTAAATTCCTAGATAGGAATGTCTCACTCAAAGATGATGATCAATTTAATGAATTCAAGTTAAAAATACAAAAGTATAAAACTTTCATGAATGTTGATTTAGTCGTATTTGAAAAAATAACACTAGAAACGATAATAAAATAATTAAAATGATAATAAAAAGAGCATAAAATAAATGTCAAGTTTAAGTGAATTAAGAAAGAAAAGAAAAGGCGTCGGTGCCCTAGCTGACAAAATTAATCAAACCAGACAAGTAGACGAGCGCTTCTGGCAAGCTACTAGAGATAAACAAGGTAATGCTAATACTATTATTAGATTTTTACCTCAACAAGATCTAGAAGGTAATCCATGGACTCAGTACTTTGATCACTTCTTTAAAACAGATAAAGGCTATTTCGTTGAGAAATGTCCTACTACTTTAGGCGAAGATTGCCCAGTATGTCAAGCTAATGGTAAACATTGGGATGACGCTGGCGGCGAGCCTTCTCTAGTTCCTGAATATGTTAAAGCTAGAAGCAGAAAATATCACTATGTGGCTAATATTTTAGTTATTAAAGATCCTGCAAATCCAGCAAACGAAGGAAAAGTGTTTCTGTTCAAATTTGGTAAATCTATTTTTAATATGATTAAAGCATGCATTAAGCCAGAATTTGACGATGAGATGCCAATCGATCCGTTTGATGTTGATGAAGGTGCAAATTTTAATTTTAAAATCATTAAGAAGGGTGAATATCCTAATTATGACAAATCTTCTTTCCAAGCTCCTAGTGCCTTATATGAAGATGATCAAGCCACTTTGGAAAAAGTAGTGGAATCTTTATATCCTATTAAGGAGTTTAAATACGAGTCTGAAATGAAGTCTTATGATGAATTAGCAGTATTATTTCATGAAAAGACTGGTGAAGGCGCAGTAAATGAAGAAGTAAAAGAATCTGCCAATAAAGCTGCAGGTTTTGATGATGAATTAGATGACCTTGTTGAAAAGGTAGAAGAAAAAGCGAAAGCTGATGAATCTACTTTGGATGATGACGTTACTGATTTTTCTGGTAAATTCGATAATTATTTCGGTGACGATGATTAAAACATTTCGTTTTTTCTAACGAAGCCAGAGTCATATATTATTATATCTGACTCTGGTAATGCATCAGATATTACTGGTTGAATCGGCATAGGTTCAACCTGAGCTGCAGAAGCATCTCCAACAAACACAGATGGCGAACCGCCAGTAATATACCCTACAAAATAAGCATATACTGAATCAAGCCGTCTGGCGACACTTCTAGTACCCTGACCAGCCTTAACAACATTTGGTATTTTTATAACACTCATATACCTATTTATTCATGAAAAAAATAATCTGTGCAAACGGTCATCCTAGAGCAGGTAAAGATACTTTTGGAAAATATTTTTCTACTAAAGCTCTTGGTAAATCTAAAATATATAAAATGGCAGAGCCAATCGGTGATGCTTTAAAGGCTACTTTTAGCTTTAATAATGAAGAATATTCATATTACAGAGAATTAGGAAAAGGAAGACCATTATTTCCAAATGTTCCAAATTCTCCGACGTTCCGGCAATGTATGATAGATTATGGTGAAAAATTTCTTAAAACTACTTTCTATCCTGAAATATTTGCTGATCTTTTATTTAAAAAAATTGAGGCTGATGTAGATGATATTGATAATTTTATTATTACTGATATAGGTTTTCAGTGTGAATTTGATAGATTGTGTGAGCTTGTCGAAGAATATAATGAAAAAAATAAATCTGATCCTATAAGACTTTATCTATATAGAATTGAAAGAAAATCTCAAATACCGAAACTATCACCAATAAGAATTATTGGACGTATTTTCCGTAATGCTAAAAATTTCGTCGGTGACTCTAGAGAGTGGGTTTATAAAAATGATAAAAATAAACGTTTCATTATGGTAGAAAAGAATTATAATAACGATGGCGATTTAGACAGCTTAAAAACTTTTGTAGAAAATGAAATAGAAATTATGGACCTTTAAACTTTATCAAAATAAAAACCCAATTGTTTAAATGATTTTCCAATAACATTTTTTCCTAAAGATTGTAAATAAGGACAACGATTAAATGATAAAAGATTAACAAGTTTTTGGTTATTAATACACCAATTAGAAGTTATCCCTTTATGTTTATCAAAGTCTCGTCTAGTTACATATTTACCAAATGGCGTGACATAATATCCTTTAAATTTGTAACTATTTTCTCCTTTATGGGATTCAGACATTTTAGCTTTAGTTTCTAAACTATGCTTACAACCGTAGAGCGGGTGATTTTTACCTTGTTTACTTTCAGACATTTTAGCTTTAGTTTCTTTAGAATATCGGCGTCTTTTTGCTGCTTTAGACATTTTAGCTTTAGTTTCTTCTGATCTCTTTAGTCCGGTTCTAGATTCAGACATTTTAGCTTTAGTTTCTTCTGATAACACTTTACCATAATTATGATGATTAGATCCTGAAATAATTCCAGAATATTCTAATCTATATTTTTCGAAAGTTCTTGAATTTATAACATTATCATATTTTGATAAATTAGAAAGATACCAGCGCGCTCTTACCATCTTTTTTCTATGAGCTCCAATAAGAAATTTAGGTAGCAATAAGTGGGCTATAAAATGCTCCCTAGCGGTAAGCAGTATTAGATTATCAGGGTCATTTGATCCGCCTAAACTTCTAGGGACTATATGATGTTTTTCGTAATAAACATAATCAGCATTATCTTTTGATAATTTAACCCTATTTAGTTTACTTCTTGATTCCATTAGGTTATAATACCATTTGGAATATTTGTTTTTAATTTCATTCATAAATATATTTATAAAAAAGTAAAAATGTACATAAATAGTATAAATTTAGGAAACAGTATTTTAGTTAGAGATACTGATGGAGATTATCGAGTAGATGATTTCCAGCCCAAGCTGTTCTTTCCTGCTTCCAAGAAAACAGAATATTTAACTCCTGATAGAAAAAATTATTTAACTCCTATAAGTTATGGTTCTATTAAAGAATTCAAAGAAACTTTATGGCAAAAAAAGAAACAAAGCGGTAAAGTTTATGGAGATAAAAAGGCTCTCGTTCAGTTTATGTTCGAAAAATATCCTGAAGAGTGTGTAACTGATTATTCAAAAGTAAAAATATTTAATATAGATATCGAGGTCGATGTCGAAAAAGGATTTCCTGAAGCTCATTTAGCTGAATGGCCGATGAATGCTATTACTATTAAATGTAATGGAATAAATTATGTTTGGGGTCTTCCATTAAATGATGATACATTTATTACTGATAGAGAGGATGTAGATTATAGAGAATTTAAATCTGAAAGAGATTTAGTTAGAGATTTTGTAGAATTTTGGCGCCAGGAAAAACCACATGTGGTCACAGGATGGAATATTGATACATTTGATATTCCATACATTTATAATAGAGTAAAAAAATTATTTGGTGAGGACTATGCTAATAAACTTTCGCCATATGGCGCAACTAATTCATATTTTAGATCTGACGCGTTTGGCAGAGAATCCCAATATGTCGATTTATATGGAATATCTAGATTAGATTATTTAACACTATATAAGAAGTTTGTATTAATTCCTAGAGAAAACTACAAACTTGATACTATTGCTGAAATTGAATTAGGCGAAAAGAAAATCGATTATTCAGATTATGCATCTTTAAAAAATCTATATAGAGAAAATTATCAACTCTTTATGGAATATAATATTAAAGACGTTGAATTAGTAGAAGGCATAGATAAAGTAAGAAATCTTATCAGATTAGCTATAACAGTGGCTAATTTTGGTAAAGTCAATTACGAGGATGTTACCAGCCCAATACGAACTTGGGAATCTACAATATATCATCATTTAATGAACCAGAAAATTGTTCCTGAGATCAAATTTCGAATGAATAAGAAGGATGAATCATTTAAGGGTGCATTTGTTATTCCTCCAGTTATAGGACAGCATAAGTGGATTCTTTCAGAAGATTTCGATTCTCTATATCCAAAAATAATAGAACAATGGAACATAGGACCAGAAACGTTAGTAGACCCTTTTGAATTACCAGAAGAATTACAAAAATTTTATTGTAATATAGATTTTGATAGAATGAAGGATCAAGAGTATGATTTTTCCCTATTAAAAGAAAACAATATTACCATATGTCCATCTGGATTTATGTTTAAAACAGATAAAAAATCATTCTTTTCTGAATTAATGGGCACGTTATTTGCTAGAAGATATTCAGAAAAGAAAAAAATGAAACAAGCGAAAACTGAAGGTAGAAAAGAAGATGAACTTCTTCATGATACATTTCAGCACGCTATGAAAATTTTACTTAATAGTTTATATGGCGCTTTAGGTTCAGATAAATGTCAATATTTTGACTTAAGACTTGCTGAATCAATAACTAAATCAGGTCAGCTTGCGTTACTATCAATAACCGATCAATTAAATAATAAATTAAAGAAGCATAATTCAGGTAAAGATTTAGTTATCGCTGGAGATACAGATTCAATTTATTTTACAATTGGTAATATTGTTGATAGAGAATGCTCAGGAATGTCTAAAAGCCAAAAGCTTGAATTTGTCGATCAATTCGAAAAACAAGTTATAAGAAAAATCATCGATAAAACTTTCGTAGACTTTTCTGAATATTTGAATTGTTATTCAAATAAGCTAAATATGAGTAGAGAGGTTATCGCTGATAATGGTTTTTGGTGTAAAAAGAAAAGATATGCTTTATGTGTATTAGATGATGAAGGTTATAGACCCAAAGAACCAAAAATAAAAATAATGGGCTTAGAAATTATCAAATCATCTACACCTGCATTTGCTGCTAATGAGTTAAAGGATATTGTAAAAGACATACTTTTAGAAGTACCAGAGCAAGATGTTATTAAACGAATAAGTAAATTTAAACCTGAATTTATGAAGCAACATATCGTTCATATAGCTGAAAATAAAGGTATTAATTATATTACTAAATACTTATCTGGAGATACATATAAAAAGGGAGCACAATCGCATATTCGTGGCGCTATCAATTTTAATGCTCTAATAAAAAAAGAAGATATAGATTTAGAGCCAATATATGAAGGCGATAAAATAAAGTTGGTTCCTTTGTTGATGCCTAATCCTATAGGCGACAATATGATAGCTTTTAAAGATCAATTACCAGAGTCAATGTTTAGATACATAGATTATGAAGCGGTTTGGAACAAAAATTTTACAAATAATTTAAATAAAGTTACTGATGTAATTGGATGGTCAATGAAACCTAAAACCGAAGCAGCTGGTTTATTTTAAAAATAGTGTTTACAATATATCTTTTAAGGTATATAATAATTTCATAATAAAGAAAAGCCCTCTGGTCTATATATCGAACCAGATTTACCCCCACAGATGGTATTTAGATCGGAGGCATTACTAATAATAAAAATAATAAAGGTAATACATGAATAGTCTATTAAAGAGCCTAGTCAAGGCTTCTGGTGACCCTTATGCTTCAGTCGCTTCCGAAGGAATCGTTGGAGAAAGTGGAAACTTTTCAATCTCAACTGGTAATTATGCTTTGAACGCTTTAATAAGCGGATCGATTTATGAAGGTATGACATCTTCTCGTAGATGTATGTTTGCTGGTAAATCATCAAGTGCTAAATCTTTTTTCGCTGTTTCTTTAATGAAAACTTTCTTAAAAGATAATCCTAAAGGAATCTGCGTTTATTTAGATTCCGAGTTTGCTTTAACTAGTAAAATGCTAAAGGAAAGAAATATTGATGTTTCACGAGTAGTTGTATTGCAACCATCAACAGTTGAAGAAATGCGACAAAGTGTAAGTTCTATTTTAGATGAATATGAAAAACACCATGATCCTAAATCCAAAGAAGCTCCTGAAAATAAATTAATGTTTATTTTAGATTCTTTAGGTCAGCTATCGACCGAAGCTGAAACTTCAATGGCCTCCGACGCTAAAAAGAATACTATGGATATGGGCCGTAAAGCTCAACTTTTAAAATCAGCATTTCGAGTAAATGGTTTAAGAGTTGCTAGGTTAAATATTCCATTTGTTATAATTGGCCAAGTATATGATTCTATTGGAGGTATGCCAGGTCAAGTAACTATTGGCGGTGGCTCTGCTGCAGTTTATATTTCAGATACTATTATAACTTTATCTAAATCTCAAGAAAAAGAAGGTACTGAACATACTGGAGTAAATATTTTATGTACTGCTTTTAAATCAAGAATGACTAAAGAGAAAACTCAAGTAAGAGTTAAATTATTATTTGATAAGGGATTAGTTAAGCATTCTGGATTATTAGAAATCGCTGAAAAGGCTGGTATTTTTGAAAAAGTGGGTAATAAGTATTCTGTTCCAATTCCTGAGTGTGAAGGTAAAACATATTTCGGTAAAGCCATCAATAAGAATCCAGATAAATTTTTTACTAAAGAAATATTAGATCAAATTAATGAATGGACCATGGAAAATTTCACATTTGGTTCTACAGAAGAGGAGTATGATGATGAGTCAGATTAAAGTTCAACTTCAACGAAAAAGTAAAATGTTGCTGGATTTAGAATTAGGTAGCGCATTTTTCTTTAATAATAAGCCATTTATTAAAGGTAAAACTAATAAAGAAGATGCGGGAGTACAAGCAACAGTTACATGTTGGGATTTATATGAAGGATATATTCAAGAATTCTCTTTAAACAGTAATGTTGCAGAGATGTCCGGAGAAATCTATATGAAATAAGTGTTTACATCATATAAAAATTAGTTATATAATTCACCACCATTTAATAATAAGAATAATAAAATATGTACTCAATTTCAGAATCTATTCTGAGTTACATTTTATGGTCTGAAGATTTTGCAAAAAAGGTAGTCGTTCATTTAAAGGACGACTACTTTGAACAGCACTCAGAAATAAAAGTATTCTCTACAATATGTAATCACATACAAAAATTTAATCATGTTCCGTCTAAAGAAGAGGTATTATTGGATTTAGATGAAGATAAAGATATTTCTGCTATCGCTTTAGACGAAGCCGAAGAACTTGTTACTAAATTATTTGAAGCTCCATGTACTACGTGGTCTTATGATAATATGTATACTAAGGCTGAAAACTATGCTAAAGATAGATCTTTATACATCGCGCTCGCTGAAGCTATCGAAATAGCGCAAGCTGAAGGCGGAAAACTATCTAAGACTGCTATTCCCAAATTAATGTCGGATGCTCTAGCAGTAACATTTGATAATTCTGTAGGTCATGACTTCTTTGCTGATTATAGAGAAAGATATGAATTCTATAATGAAAATGAAGATAAAATCCCATTTGATTTAAACGTTTTAAACATAGCAACAAACGGCGGAGTATCAAGAGGTACTCTAAATATGATTTATGCTGGTGTGAACGTCGGTAAATCATTATGTTTATGTCATCTAGCAGCTAGCTATTTAGATCAAGGTCTTAATGTTTTATTTGTTACTGGTGAAATGAGTGAACAAGTAACAGCTCAAAGGATTGATGCTAATTTATTTAAGCATAATATTAATAAGCTAAATGAATTAAATGAAGTAGAATATGAGAAAAAA
The DNA here is from genome assembly GCA_964479275.1 of uncultured Caulobacterales bacterium. Taxonomy (GTDB): domain Bacteria; phylum Pseudomonadota; class Alphaproteobacteria; order Caulobacterales; family Parvularculaceae; genus CALLPQ01. The sequence continues at coordinate 65,063 of CAYZLR010000002.1, read as the reverse complement.
CTATTTAAAGCTAAAGATAAAGCTAAAAATGGTAAATTATTCATTAAATTCTTTCCTGCGCACAGTGCTTCAGCTGCAAATATTGATAATTTAATTGAAGAATTAAAAATTAAGAAAGATGGTTTTACGCCAGATATTATTATTGTTGATTATATCGGATTATTAGCATCATCTACTGTTTCTTTTGGCAAATCTGGACTGAATACAAATAGTTACTTTAAGTTTGTGTCTGAAGAATTAAGAGCATTAGCTTGTAAGTGGGATGCTATTTGTTGGACGGCGCAACAACTTAATAGAGGTGGATATTCATCGTCAGATCCAGACTTAGATGATGCAGCAGAATCTTTTGGTGTGACAGCAACAGCAGACTTTATTGTAAGTTTGACATCAAACGATGAATTAAAAGAATTAGAACAATATTATCTAAAAATACTTAAGACTAGAACAGCAGCTAAAAATAGTTTGAGTAATTTTAATATTGGAGTTGATTATAATCATATGAGATTATATGATTTACCAAGTAGCATGTCTAATGGACTTAAAAATAAAATAAAAGAAAGAGACAATTATGACAAAGAAAAACCAAAAGGTAGACTTGAAAACAAAAAAGCCAGCCAAATTGATTTTAGTTGATGAATTATCAAAATCTTTAAAAGATGACGGAATTCATTATTACGCAATCAACAATAGAGAACATGATAACTTAGATGTTATTGAGCATTCTATATATGAAATTTTAACTAAAATCACTGGAGTTAAATTCCGTGATCATTTTAAAACCGTAGGTTCTTGGAAGAAAAAAGAGCCTGGTAATTATCATAAAGATTTAGATTTAATTACGTCTTTATCAAATAATCATATTGGCCGCATTTTAGAAAATCTACCATATCCTGCGATTTTTTATAAAGGTTTATCTACATGGACTTTTGTAATTAAAGACATATTAGGAATACCTAGAAAGGTAGACATTTTCAAAGTTGAGAGTGTGCCGTTTTCCGAAAAAGCATATTTTAATGTACCATATATGATGACTGAATGGCCATCTTGGGCTAGAAATATGATATTAAATTCAATATGTAAGATAGTCGTTAAAAATGATGAAGGTTGGACGGGAAGATTCATACCATATAGAGGATTATGTATGTATGACGATGCACCTAAGAACAAAGAGTCTAAAATTTTAACTACAGATTGGGATGCTTTTAAAGTCTATATTGGATTTCCTGAATTAAATACTGTTGAAGATTTAATAAACAGAATAAAAAAGACTTGGTCTGATAAACAAAAAATAGAGCTAATAAATCTTTTGAGTAAAGATAAAAAATTAGTTAACTTGCTAGAAAATAATAATAAAAGAGTTATGGATATATCAAATGAAATTTACTAAAAATACTAGTGCTTATCGAGGCACATTTAACGAGGTAAAAATTATAGATTATCTTATTAAGTTTAGTAATTGTAAGCCTATTAATAATATTATTCCAGAAAATTATGCTGAAATTTTAGCCACCATGTCTCCTATAGAAATGGAGTGTGAAACTAATAGAGCATATAAGATGGCAGAAATGATATTTAATCATTGTAGAGAGCAATTAAACTGGTTTAAAATAGAAAATATATTGTGGACCGGAATACCTAAAGCGTTTGACGATCCTATTATAGATAGCTATTATTCTAATAAAAATCCTAGCGATTTGGTTCTTATTGCTCCTAACGATAATTATCTTGGTGTTTCATTAAAAAATTACACAAATCAAAGTTTAATAGGTCACAAAAGATCAGTTTTTGGTGCTTTTGGATATACTAATCCATCAACCAGAGAAGCTTGCTTAGATTTATGGGATATGATTATAAAGAAAAAGGATCCTCAAGAAATTTTTAATTCTGTATTTCATGTACCAGAATATCCATACATAGAGGTAATCGGTAAAGGTGATTATCATAGAGAGGAATATATACTTAAACGGCCCTTAATAGGTTTCGACCAAATTTTATTCCAAGTTAATAGAGTTAGTAATAAAGTAGATTTTTCTATAGATAATGAAACCACTGGTCATATAAGTTTTTATAAAAATTCAAATAAATCTGGAGATAACTTTAGTATGCAAACTTTTATTAATATCTAATTCATTAGGAGTATGATATAATACGTTATGATAAATTTAAAATTTTTAAATAAAGAAGAATCTCTAAGCAATTTAACACTACCTAATAATTCATATGTAGAAGATGTAATTGTCGGCAAATTCAATATTTTTCATTTTGGGCACGCTAAAATGTTAAATCCTAATTCTATGAATCATATTGTATTGGTCGGAAATAAAAATTTACAACTTAGAGAAAAAATAATTCTTAAAGCTATTCAATATTTTAAAATACCTGAATCAAATTATAAAATATATAATCATACGCAAGGTTATTTACCATCTATAGTTTCTCAGCTTTCTGATGGTAATTTATTTTGTATAAATGCTGGAAATGATAGACTTTCTGATTATAAGCGTCAAATGGATCAAGCTAATATTCATTGTATGATTTATAAAGAAAATGAAAGATTTATGTCATCAACAGAATTAATAAAGAAAATTTCAACAAACCAATTTGACTCATACGACAGAGTTGATATGCCTTGGATAACTAAAGAAATAGAAAAGGAAATATATGAACAGTACTCATGAATTAATAAGATTATGTATGAATGATTTAGATGTAGAATATATAATAGTTTCTAATACTAAATCATCATATATAATGTATATGCATCCAGTCTTTAATAAAGTAATATGTAATTATGGTAATAACTTTAAACAAATAGATTATAAAACTTTAAATCTTGATGGATATATGATAGTTAAAAAGAAACTAAAGAATCAAGAATAAATTTCTTTAAGTTTATTATAAACTGTAATATCAGGCTTAAATGAAGGTAAGCATTCAGGTATTCTATTTCTATCAAATAAATTTAAAAAACTTAAAATAGAAATTAATATAGAATGTTGTTCTTTTTTAATAAGATAGAATAAAATTCTAGACACAGCAATCGGCTTAAATTGATTTTGTAATGTAACAATTTGATTAATTATCAATTTTAAATCTATATTATTGTTATTATAATATCTATTGATATTACTTTTAACATTTTTAAATAATTTAGCATCCTTATTGAATTCTGTCACGTCTAGAAGCTTGTCGTTAGTATAATTTTTCACGACATAAAGTGGATAAGATTTTGAATCAATAGGTAATGTTTGCATCATGGAAATATTTATATGAATAATAGGAGAAGAAAATGAACAAATATGATGAGATGACTTATACAACAGGATATGAATCTTACGAGAGAGGATTATCTATAAATTCGAATCCATATTTTATAGATTCTAAAGAATTTTCTTTATGGAATGAAGGGTGGATTGCAGCTCAAGATGAAGCTTATCTTGATCAAGAAGGATATTTGGCAGGCTTTCATGACTAAACAAATACCATTGCGCCATTTACTAGAAATTAGAAAACAACTAACTATCCAAGTAGAAGCTAGAGCTTTAACTCGGTCAATGATGGAAATTACTCATAAGAGTTTAGAAGAAGTTTCATATGAAAAATTACTAAATTACTGCGAAAGCTTGATAAAGGATTATGAGTGATATTTATAACGATTTCTTCTGGACAAAACAATCTTGTTCTTCTTACAGAAATTTTCAAGTGGTAGGTGACTTTGCTTTAAGATTTTCATGTCCTATTTGCGGCGACTCTGAGAAAGATAAAAAGGCGGCTCGTGGTAATGTTTATCGCACAAACAAGAACATATTGAAATATAAATGTTTTAATTGTGATTACGGACCTGTACATGTAAGTAAGTTTTTAAAACAAACAGATTCAGTAATTTACAAAAGCTATATATTAGATCTTTATCCTAAAAGAAAACAAAAAGAACCAGAATTATCTATAAAGACTAAGAAACCTAGATTTATAAATAAAAAAGTACATTTACAAAAGGCTACAGACGTTGATATTTGTTTAAAATATCTTAAAAGTCGCGAAATACCAGAACACCACTATGATAAATTCTACTATTCGGAAAACTTTGCCAAATTTGTAGTAGAAGAATATAATCAGGATTCAAAATATTTACCAAAAACGGATCCTAGGATTGTTTTAAAATGTGAATCTAAAGATACTTTAATTGGATTAATAGGCAGAAGCCTAAATCCAGATAACTCTTTAAGATATATGAACGCTAAACTAGATAAAGATTTTGACTCTTTAGTTTTTGGTTTAACAAATTTAAATTTAGAACAAGATGTTTATGCAATTGAAGGAGCATTTGACTCTTTATTTGTAGACAACTCAATATCAGTTAATTCTAGTGCATTAACTACGATAGCTAATATGGTTCCTAAAGAAAATTTAGTTTTAGTTTGGGATAATGAGCCTAGAAATTTAGATATTTGTAGAATTATAAAGAAAGGTATCGACTCAGGATTCAGAGTAGTAATTTGGCCTATTGGCATGAAAGAGAAGGACATAAATGAAATGGTATTGTCTGGTAATTATGATATCCAAGAATTAATAAGAAAAAATACATTTCAGGGCTTAAAAGCTCAGTTAAAATTTAAAAAGTGGTGCAAGGTATTGTGAGAGTAATTATAGCAGGTAGTAGAGAAATAACTGACTACGATTTAGTAAAAGAGGAAATAAAGTTATCAGGATTTGATATAACAGAAGTAGTGTGCGGGACTGCTAGAGGTGTTGATATGTGCGGTGAATCATACGCTAAAGAGATGAATATTCCTATTAAATATTTTCCTGCTGAATGGGAACAATATGGTAAAAGAGCTGGCCAGATTAGAAATGCTTTAATGTCAGAGCATGCTGATGCTCTAATTTTAGTATGGGATGGATCATCAAAAGGATCATTTAATATGCTACAAAATGCAGCTAAACAACAACTTAAAATATATACAAACGTATGACTCAATTACCAGTAGATTTTCCAAGAGTAAGAATTCAACAAATAGATGAATATAAATCTAAATTAAATTCGGTTATAGCTGAAACTGAGAATGTTAATGCTATATTAGAAGATGTTAAAGATATCGCTGATTTAGTATCTAATGCAAGTAACGCATTATCTATAGCTATCGGCCCATTAGGTGGAACTCCTTTTGTTCAAGCTATGGCTCAATTTAGTGCTGTTATAGCAACTATGTCAACAGGCTTAAATGCATTCACGTCGACAGTAGCTGAAGCAACAACTTTTGATTTAAATAGAATAGGATTTGCTGATGATATAGTAAATACTATAACAGGCGAAAAGCTTGACGTAATAGCCCAATTTCAAGAATTCATCGGTCCTTTAGATCAGACCATTTTAGCATTAAACACTTTAAATACACCATTAGATACTCAGACAGTTTTAACTGCTTTAGTAGATAATCCTAATTACGTTTCAGAATTAATTAATCAAAGACAAAGAGCTATCGATGTCTTACAAGAAAAAGCGCTAGAAATAGCAAATAACAACACCTAACTTAAAATGGTAATTAGAGTACACAATAAATAAAAATCTGATAACTATAGTAACCATTAAAATAAGGATAATATATTGAAAATAACAAGAGTACGGGAATATTATAAGCCCTTTGAATATCCTAAGGCTTATGACTTCTGGGAGAAACAGCAATCTGCTCACTGGTTGCCGATGGAAGTTCCGATGGCAGGAGATGTCAAGGATTGGAATAACGATTTAACTGAAGGAGAAAAGGCTGTTATTGGCCAAATACTAAAATCCTTTATTCAAGCAGAAATTCATGTAGAAGATTATTGGAGTCAAAAAGTATCAGCTTGGTTTCCTAAACCTGAAATTCAGATGATGGCATCAGCTTTTGCTTCAATGGAATCGGTACACATTGCCGCATATTCTTATTTGAATGACTCTTTAGGCTTAGATGATTATCAAGCATTTCTTGAAGATGAAACGGCAGTTGCTAAACTTGATAGATTGAGAGATACCGCTACTCGAACGAATAGAGATAAAGCCAAATCATTAGCTATATTTTCTGCTTGTACTGAAGGCGTTTCTTTATTTTCGGCTTTTGCTATTTTGATGAACTTGTCAAGATTTAATCTTTTAAAGGGTTTAGAAAATATTATTGCTTGGAGTAACCGTGATGAAGCTTTACATTCAGAAGCTGGTTGTTGGTTATTCAATAAGATGGTAGAAGAAGATGAGTCTCTGCTAGACGATGATATGAAAAATGATATTCTAGAAGCATTCAGATTGACTATCGAATTGGAAGATAATTTTATCGATAATGCATTTTCATTAGGTGAAATAAGAGGACTAAAGCCGGAATATATTAAAGCATTTATTAGAGAAAGGGCTAACCTGAAACTTAATGAACTTGGATTACCGATTAATTGGAGAAATATAAACCAAGATCATCTTAAAGAAATGGCCTGGTTTAATAATTTAGATAATACTTTTGTAGACTTTTTTGCTGCAAAAGTCACGGAATATACTCGGTCACATTGGCATGAAACAGATTTATTTGGAGAAGAGTCTTAATGGCTGATAAAATTTTAAATCAGGAGCTAGCAGATCTTAAGCTAACTCACGATGCCCCTGAATGGATGACCGATAAAGGTTATTCTACTATTTCACGAGGATATAGACTCAAAGGTGAATCGCCTAAGATGATGTATGAACGAGTTGCTAACTCTGTAGCATCATATTGTTCCGAATACGACTATCAAGGTGATAATTCTCTAGCTCAAGAATTTTTTGATGCTATGTGGAATAATTGGCTGTGTCCTGCTAGCCCTATTCTTTCTAATTGTGGAACTAAAAGAGGCTTGCCCATTTCTTGCTTCGGAATAGATCCTGATGATTCAGTGTATTCCATCCTTGAAAAGAATTTAGAGCTTGCTAACTTAACTAAAGCAGGTGGCGGCGTTGGCGTAGGATTTAACAAGATTAGACCTGCTGGTAGAGATATTGCAGGAGGAGCTAATGGTAAATCGGATGGAATTTTAGCGTTCGCGCCCATTTATGACAAAACTATTAATGGAATTAGTCAAGGTTCGACAAGGCGCGGTGCCGCTTCTATTAATTTAGATATCGATCACGGCGACTTTGATGAATTCATTAGAATGCGAAGACCTGAAGGCGATGTAAATAGACAGTGTCTAAATCTTCATCATTGTGTTACTATATCTGATGAGTTTATAAAGAAAGTTCGTGAAGGCGACGAAGTAGCAAGAGAGAAGTGGACTAAGGTTATGGTTTCTCGTTTTGAGACTGGCGAACCTTACATAATGTATAAAGATCATGTCAACAAAGCTAACCCTCTAGGTTATCAGAAACATGGATTAAATGTATCTATGACCAACATATGCTCGGAGATCACCTTGCATACGGATGCATTGAATTCGTTTATCTGCTGCCTATCCAGTCTCAACTTAGTTAAGTTCGATGAATGGAAAAATTCTAATCTGTTAGAAATAGCTACTTTATTCTTAAATGGCGTACTTAATGAATTTATTGATAAGTCTAAAGATATTCCTGGTTTAGAAAATGTTAGACGGCATGCTGAAAAGGGTAGAGCAATCGGAATCGGAGTATTAGGATGGCATACTCTTCTACAAGAAAGATCGATTCCTTTCGATAGCTTCGATGCTATGATGTTAAATGGACAGATCTTTAATAACATAAAGAGCGGTGCAGAGGCAGCAAGTAGAAAATTAGCCGAGAAAATGGGTGAACCATTATGGTGTGAAGGTAGCGGTCTATTTAATAGCCACTTAACTGCTGTTGCTCCTACTAGATCTAATTCTATAATTAGTGGTGGTGTTTCTGCTGGTATCGAGCCGATAATTAGAAACGTCTATACTGATAAAACTTCTAAAGGAATCTTTATGGAAAAGAATCGCACATTAGAAGATCTTTTAGAGAGTAAGAGTAGAAATACTGACGGAGTATGGGATTCTATTATAGAAGCAGGTGGTTCAGTTCAACACTTAACATATTTGTCAGCTCATGAAAAAGAAGTATTCTTGACTGCGTTTGAGATCAATCAAGCAGCTATTATTAAGCAAGCAGCTCAAAGAACTCCTATGATCGATCAAAGTCAATCATTGAACTTATTCTTTCCATCTGATACTGAAGCAGGTTATTTCAATGATGTTCACCTATTAGCTCATGAATTAGGTGTTAAGACTCTTTATTATGTAAGATCAGAATCAAAATTAAAATCAGGCTCGAATAAAAGAGCTCCAACAATCGAAGAATGTAAGGCGTGTGAAGGATAATGAATGAATTAAATTTAGGTGAAATGTCGTTTACTTATGACGATAATATGGATATAATAGAGCTAATAGCAGATGATGGCGATTGGTCCGAAGTTTATGAGGATAGTGATATTATGAAAATGATATTAAGAACATTCTTAGATTTAAGTGACATAGCATATCAACAAAACTAATTTTTAACATTGGGAGGTGAAATATCCTCCCATAATTTTTAACATAAGGTAAATTAAATAATGTCAACAACTCCACAAATTGGTCAATTCGTAAACATTCCTACTGGCGAAAACGTCGATAAAGTAAAAAATGCTTTCGATGAGATTTCAGATGCTCTTATGCTGATTCGAGGTCAACAAGCTCATATTAAAGAAATTAAACAGATGTTAAAGGATGATTATGAAATGACTCCTAAGTCTATTAATGCAATTGCTAAAATGAATGACAAGCAAAACGCTGAAGAATACTTTGAAGAGAATGATGAACTTCATGCTCTTTATGAGACTCTTTTCGGCGCAGTTTAATTATTAGGGGAGAGTCTTCGTTAAGAGGACTCTCTATTTATTATGACAGACAAATACACTAAAGCATTTCATAGAATCTATCCAAATAAAGCTCCATTTATGAAGCAAGCTCAGAAAATTATTAAGGCTGCTGAACAAGAAATTCAAAGTCTTGAAAATCAATTATCTAGGGTAAAATCTGAAAAAGCTAAAATTGCTTCAGATGCTGGCTGGCAAGCTGATAACTTCCGCCAAGAAAGAGAAATAGCTTATGCCAAAAGCGGTTGTTATAAATGATTACTCAAGAACTTTTAGATTTTATTAGAGAAAGATTATATATAGGTTTTGTTGGTGGTTATGATATGTCAGAAGATAATTCTGAATATTGGGTTCAACAAGACGTAGAAAAAGAAATAGGTTCTTGGTCTAATGTAGAACTTTTAGAAAAATTAATAATGTATCAGGAGATGATGGATGATGTTTAATTCTAAGAAAAAGTTATTTAATAAAGATCATCAATTAGCATTAAATGTTAATAGAATCTATGATCAATTTAAAGAAGAAACTGAACTATTTGAAGATCTATATGCTAATTTTTTAATATCTGAAGAAGTAATATTATTTGATAAAAAGGCATATATTCTAAATATTGAAAGAGGTAATTATGATGCATCAAACTGTAAAGATCCTTATTTTGATGAGATGCATAGACCTGAAATGGAATTATGTTGGATGAAAACTGATGGTTCTATAACTCATCAAACTTTTTATATTGAATCTATGTGTGTAATCCAAGAGGCATATAATGGAAATTAAATTAAATTTTAATCCAAGTGAAGTAAAGTCTGATAATGAATGCTTTGAAGCTTCTAGAGTAGGAGGCATGCCATTTAAATTCTGGTTAATTTACAAAAATTGCACTGTTACTGATCAGTATTTTGTAGATAAAATGGATAATTTTATTGAGTATTGTGAATTTATGTATGATGAATATCACGATAATGTTCAACCCTGGACCAATCCTGACGAGTTTTATAATGTAATATCACAACATTGCGATATACGGATCACCCCAGAGTTTGTAATAAAGTATTGGGATTACTTTAGTCTCAATATTCAAAAGAAAGTAACAATTAAATATGATGTTATTGAAACTGTAGAGAAATCGGAGGTAATATAATGTGGTGGAAAAAAACTAAAGTTATTAATATGTGTGATCAGCATGCTGAAGCATTAAAGATGAACGCAAACTATGATAGAGAGTGGGAACGCAAACTAATTGATGCTTACGCACAAAATGAAGAATTTGACTGTCATAAAGAAAAATTAGAGAAGCATAAAGAAAAATTCGGTCACTTTAAAGTAGGTGATGCGATAACTTATTTTGGATTTCAAGGTTATATAAAATATATTGGTATGGGAGATTATGTTCCTAGCGCTACATGGACAACTTACAGATGTAAAGAACCTATTATTTGTATTACATATAGAAATGCCAAAGATAGCATAGTAACTGTCGATCTATCAGATGGTGAGTTATATCAGATTAAAATTAAGTCTTTATAAATAGATATATGAAAAACATATTACAATCGTTATTATCTCAGCATGGACAAATAAGTTCAGGAATCGAGGGGTTTTAATTAGATTAGTAATAAGTATAGCAAATATCTTTTTAAAAGCCTACTAAATTAGTAGGCTTTTTTTGATTTTAGATGTTTACAAATATCATTTAATTGATTATAATAACTTATCAGTTAAATTAATAGGTATTACAAAATGTCAAACACTTTAATAGCAAATTTTGAAGAATCTGGTCATAAAGTTTCTTTATTAAAAACCGTTAACAATTTATATATTTGGTTTGTTAAGTCTAAAGAAAAGAGAGAATCAATAAGTTTCGACGGTACTCCGGGTGGTCGCAAATATATGTCATATCATGATGTTGCTTCTTCAGGTTGGAATCCTAACAAATGTGAAAAATCAGCAAGAATTGCTATTAAAGAAGCAATTAAGAATTTATAAAATTTTTAGCACAATAGCTCAACTGGTAGAGCAACGCACTTTGACTGCGTAGGTTGTTAGGTTCGAATCCTACTTGTGCTTCCAGAATTAATGTGCAGTCTTGTGAGGCAGAGCAAGGGTAGATAACTATCAAGTAATTCTAGTGTAGGTTCAAATCCTACCACATTATTTAAATATGGTACTAGTTGAAAGAGGTCGATCGCCTCCTAGGACCCCAATATATGGCGCCATGATCCAATTGGCAGAGGTGTCGGGCTTAAAACCCGAATGTTCCCGGTTCGAATCCGGGTGGCGCTACCAAATTATATACAAATGATAATAGTAGAAGAATATATAAAAAGCCATACTAAGAAAGAAAGGCAATCTCATATAGATCTTTCAGAAGTTTGTTTAGAGCGAGGCGGCCTAAGTACGCATCACAGAGGAGTTTTAGCTGAATATTTAGACACCAATATTCCTAAAAGGCCTGCAGTTTTGGCTCATGCTTGTGGCAATGGCAATTGTTCAAACCCTAAGCATCTTTATTGGGCGACATATAGAGAGAATACTGTAGAAGATGGTAAAAAATTTGGTACATTTAAAACTATTTGGGAAAGATCTGTAGAAAAATATGGATTAGAAGAAGCTAAAAATAAACAGAGGGTTGGAGGTCATACAACAGGAACTTCCAACCTAAGAAAAAGAAAATAAGTTCCTATAGTGTAACGGCAGCACCCGATTTTTATAAGATCGTATCCCCAGATTAGGGAGTAGTCTAGGTTCGAATCCTAGTAGGAACACCACCAAACAATTTAATAGGAATTTTATAATGAAAGCAATAAATAAAGGCAATCAGGCTTCAATTAAAACTTGGCATGAAGGTGTTCATATTGACGATAACACCCTAGATCAATTAAATAATTTAGCCAGTATGCCATTCATCCATAAGTGGATTGCTTCGATGCCAGATGCTCACTTAGGAAAAGGATGCGCAATTGGAACAGTTTTAGCTACTAAGAAAGCTATTATTCCAGCTACGGTAGGTGTTGACTTAGGTTGTGGAATGCAGGCTGTTAAAACATCATTAAAGGCAAAAGATCTTCCTGATGATCTAAAGAATATTAGATTAGGTATGGAAGCTGTTATTCCAGTAGGCTTTGGAAAACATGATAAACTAGATGGCGGAACTGAAAAGATTTGGTCAGATTATCTAGCAAAAGAATTTGATGAACTTTGTGAGATAGCTCCTATTAAAGATACTAATAATGTTAAACATTTAGGTACTTTAGGTGGCGGTAATCACTTTGTTGAAATTTGTTTAGATGAAAAAGACTTCGTCTGGGTTATGCTACACTCTGGTTCTAGAGGAGTTGGTAACGCTATTGGTAGATATTTTATCTCTAAGGCGAAAGAAGAAATGAAGCGCTGGTTTTGTAATATTCCAGATGAAGATCTTTCTTATTTACCAGAAGGATCTAAACACTTCGATGACTATATTAGATCTATTGATTGGGCTCAGACATTTGCCAAATTTAATAGAGATATTATGATGACTAAAGCTTTAGATATTTTACATAAGCATACTAAAGATTTTAGATGGGAACAACATGCCATCGACTGTCATCATAACTATGTAGAAAAAGAAAATCACTACAAAGAAAATGTTTGGGTGACCCGTAAAGGCGCTGTAAGTGCTAAAGAAGGTCAATTGGGAATTATTCCTGGTTCTATGGGTGCCAAATCATTTATTGTAAGAGGTTTAGGCAATAAAGAATCTTTTAATTCGTGTTCGCATGGAGCTGGAAGAGTTATGTCTAGATCTAAAGCTAAGAAATTAGTTAGTATGTCTGAACATAAGAAATCTGTAGAAGGTGTTGAATGTCGAATAGATTACGATGTTATTGATGAGACACCATCAGCCTATAAAGATATTGATAAAGTTATGGAAGCACAAGATGATTTAGTTGAAGTCGTTCATACTTTAAAACAAGTAATGTGTATTAAGGGATAATAGTTAGTATCTATTATATTATAGTTTGGTTATGTAAAATTAAGAGGATATAAAAATGTTTTTCTTTAAATCAGATAAGAAAGCTTTAGAAAAAAGTATTAAAAAGAGTCTACCTAAAGGTGTATTCTATAAATTTGATAAAGGTTTCTATCGAAAAGTTGAGACGGGTAGTGGATATTGTGACTATCCAAAAAAAGTTAAAATCAAATCTTTGGAAGATGAAATAATCAGACTTTCAAATGAAGAAGGTGTTCCAACCTACATAGATATTTTATCGAAATTTCATAATATGTTATCAGATCGTTTAGAATCTTTAGATTTATCTATAGATTATGGATCATTAAAAAACGTAAAAATAACAAAGGTAGTATTAAGAGAAAATGATCCTGTAGATACTTATTACGGTAACAAGCGCTTAAATGATTTTTCATCTGTTTATAAGCTATGTAAAAAAATTCTTAAAATTGATAAAATAAAATTTAAATATACTAATGATATAGGTGAAATTAAAAAATCTTCATTAAGCAGTAAATTAGAATTAAGAGATTTTCTAGAAAGTAATGATAGAATACAATCTGTGATCGTCGATTTACAAGAAGAATTTAAATCTGAATTAAAATTAGTATTTGATACACTTGGATACTGGAAAACTACAAAATAATAGTAATAAGGAAGAGTAACCTGAGAGGTCTCAGGGCTGGTTTGCTAAACCAAGTGTCTCATTTATGGGATTGATTTCGAATATCAACTCTTCCTCCAACATTAAAAGAGATTATGGCAATTGAAGATTTCGATACTAGTGATTTAGAGGCATCTATTAATAAAGACAAACTCAGAAGAATAGAAGGTATGATTGATTTAGCTTATAGGTGGTCCGAAGATCAGTTATTAGAAGATAGCTCTATTGCTGTTACGACTATTAATTCCATAGCAAGAGTTATAAAAGAATAAAAGGAAGGTAGCGTCCATGGGGACAAACGGTCTTGAAAACCGTCGCCATCGGGAAACTGATGAGGGTTCGATTCCTTTACTTTCCGCCAACTTAATAGGTATATTATGAGTGATGATTTTGTAGTAGTTAATGACGCACAATTTATGTATCCTCATAAAGTGAGTTATGAGCCAGTAATTATTAGACCTCCTAGCCCAACAGCTAAAACTGAGGAAGAAAGGTGCCGATATCAAAATCTAAGTCATAAGTTTAAGGTTCATTATTCTAAACAAGAAAAATGGTTTAAAAAGACAATAGTTCAAGAGATTAGAGATGAGTTAAACGCGGAGATTATTAAATCTATACAAGTATTAGCAAAGAAACCTTAATTATATGAAAAGTATCGCAATTATAAAAAGAGATATCAAACACTTTTACCAAAGATGGACTAGAGGCTGGGATGATACAGAACTCTGGAGTTTAGATTATACAATCGCTAAATTTACTTTGCCAAGGCTTAAAGAATTTTCGATTGATCCAGGATGTTTCCCTTGCGATGATTTTTGTGATACACCAGAAAAATGGCAAGAAATTTTAAATGATATGATTTTCGGTCTTTCTTTTGTTATCGATGATTTCGATGGAAGTATTGATTATGTAAATTACGATTGGGAAAGAAAATCCAGAGGTCTTAAATATTTCGGCGAGTATTTTAACGCATTATGGAATTAATTATGGTGTATGTGGTCTAATAGGAATAAGACTCCCGACTGTGACTCGGGATGATGCGGGTTCGATTCCCGTCATACACCCCAAATTTGAATATGAGAAAATTATGTTTATATTAATAGAAGAATATTATGAAGATTCTATAAACATCGGTTTATATGATGATATTACAAAATTACTAAAAGCTGTAGATAATAAATTACCGTTTAAAAGATATGATCCATATATGAGAATAGAATTTTGGAAAAATAGTGATTGTAAAATATTTAAAATTTATAATGAAAATGATAGAGAATCTTTAGACATATGGTTAAAAAAATGTAAATTATGAAAAAGTCTCCTTATTTATGTTATAATGGTAATGAATTATTTGAAGGTGACTCAATAGTTCATCCTTCAGGCCAAACAGCTAAAATAATTTATATGAAAAGGCCTGATAGAGATCCTTGGATGGTTTATTATAATAATGATATAGATGACATATCAACATTATGTTTACAATTCGGCGATAAAGGCCAAGCGAGAAAAATATTATGAATGTAATTGATTATACCAACATATCAGAACAAGAAGTCTTTGATGCTGTTGCTTCTCATTTAATTAAACAAAAAGTACCTAGCAATATAGGAACAAGATGTTTTTATAGAACCAGCGATAATTTAGCTTGTGCGGCTGGTATATTTTTAACTGATGAACAAGCTAAATTGGTTGATGAAGATGCCTTCGGCATATGTTGGTCAGGAGTAGTTAAAAGACTTAAGTTATCTAAAGTACATGAATCTTTAATTGTTTCGCTTCAACAATGCCATGACACATCTTCATCACACAAATTTATATATTTTAACTGTTTAATTAAACAGTTAAAATCATGCGCAGAATTATTTAACCTAAATTGGAATTTTAAAAATGTATAGTTTAGTAAGATCAGGAGACGGAGCAGGCGATTCGGGATTAATGTCAGAATCAATAGAATGGAAAGAAGATGGTCAACATATAATTACTGATAATTCGAGACCTATTCTTGGGCAATCAATGAGAGTTGGTTCTTTTTTAGCTAGAACTTATTCAGCTCAAGATTGGTGGCTGACTACTCCAGTAAGTGAAATTTTAGAAGATAATGGCAATGAAGTAATCTTTAAAACAGGTAATTCTGTTTATACTTGGAAAAACCTATAAAGTTAAGAAACTAAAGCCTATATCTTTATAGGTTTTTCCTATAACATTTTCATCTAAAGTTTTCAAATAAGGAGATAATTTGTAAGATTTCATTTTGTATGGACCTTTTCGTCGCCGTTAATGCTTTCCATTTATTAAATTAGTTGTTATATAGATATAGCCGTATTGAATCATTATTTTAACCCTTTATTTATATTTATAAAAAATGTCAAAAAGATACTTATTAGTTGCAGACATCGAAGCTACGTGTACCAACTCAAACGAATTTCCTAGACATGAAATGGAAATGATCCAGTTTGGCGCAGTCATGGTTAATATGGAAGATTATTCTATTGTTGATGGTTTTGATTATTACGTTCAACCTGTTATACATCCAAAAATGACTTATTTTTGCGAAGAGCTTACAGGTATAACCGACGAGATTCTAGCTGAAAAGGCTATACCCATGGGAGAATTTTGTAATAAACTAAATAAAGATCTGAAAAAGTATAAAGGTCAATATAATTGGGCAGCATGGGGAGCTTTCGATAAAAGATTCTTTGTTGATAACTTAAAATTAAGGAAATTGTCTCACTTATATCCTTTTAATAATTTAGATTATTTGAATCTAAGTATGTTATTTAAGAATGCTCAAGGTATTAAAAGAAAAATGGGAGTCAAAAAAGCTATGAATAAATGTCGCCTAGAATTTGAAGGTCGTCAACATAATGGTTACGATGATGCATATAATACTGCGAGAATGTTACCGTGGATTTTACCTAGGAAAACATAATGAAAATTAAAAAGAAATTAGAAAAGTTAAAAATTGGCGAATCTTTAAAAATCGGATCCATTAATATTTTACGAGTACATGGTGGTTGGTTATATTGTAAGGAAAAAGTGTTCTCTAGAGGTTATGCTATAGATAATACATTTGTTCCATGGCCTTCTTGTCCAGAATTTAAGGATCATATTGCCCAGGTATTTGTAAATGAACAAATATGAAGTAGGATATGTGCCTAGAAATAGTCAAGATGGAGAGTTCTTTGGTGTATATAGAGCTGAAACTGAGGAAGAAGCTATAAGAGAGGCTAGAGCTGATTTATCTTGGTCAATGGGTATGAAAGAAAAAGTGAAAACTCCTGCGCTAGCTTCATGGTTTGCTAATCCAATTTAATATGAAAATTTTATTTTATAGCTTTATTTTATTGTGTTTAACATCATGCTCTTATGATAAACCAGCAAATGTTAAAAGTATTTCTCAAGGTAAACATTATAAGACTATTGAAGTTGATGGTGTAAAATGTATTGTATTCTCTGGTCATCGTAGCGGCGGAATTTCATGTAATTGGGATGAATATAATCAAAGATATAAATAGTTATATAATATGAGCAGCCTTGGTATAATGGCTGTGCCCTTGGCTTCCACCCAAGAGAAACGAGTTCGATTCTCGTAGGCTGCTCCATTAAATTTTACATTATGATATTTTTGTTATATAATACTCCTATCAGTTAAATATAGGAACTTACATTATGGAAACAATTCAATTTCAAGAATTATCATCAAATCAAAATTTGTTAACATTCTTACAACCTGAAAAGATTGAAAAAGAGAGCGAGAAAGCGCTCTGTTTTAATTTAAAGGGAGATCTATTATGGTTTCCTAAAGCAGCTTTAAAATTAGATGCTGATGGTTGTTGGATTGTACAAAAGTGGTTTAAATTTTGTGATAGACAATTTGATATATTTGTCAAGCACTGTTTTAATCCAGGAGTCTAATATGTCTACTATAAATGAACCTATAGTAATAGATGCTAAGATGCTTGCTCGTTTTAAAATATTTAGAGCAGCCTCTATAGCAATAATATTAAATTGCTTAGTTGTTCTTTATGTCCAATTTAGTAAGGAAGTACCAACTAAAGAGATATTTAAGGATAAAATCGTATATAAGGAATCATTTGTTCCAACTAAAGTGCATCTAACTAGAGAAGAACTAGTTGATTTAGATTGTTTGGCACTAAACATTTATCATGAAGCTAGAGGTGAAACTCTATTTGGTAAAATGATGGTCGGATTTGTTTCAAAGAATCGTGTTGCCAGCGAGAATTTTCCTAATACATATTGTGAGGTCATTTATCAAAAGAAAGGCAAGACGGCCCAATTTAGCTGGATTAATGACGGTAAGTCGGATTCTGTTCATGATAAAGAATCCTGGTATAACTCCCTTGAAATAGCTTATGATATTATACATAAACAGGAAAAAGATTTATCAGAGGGTGCTCTATATTATCATAAAAATGATAAAAAGACTAAATTTACAAACACACATTACTCTAATATTAAAAAGATTGGCGTAATTGGAAAACATGTAGTTTTTAAACCGAAGGATTAAATTATGTTATCAGCAATAAAAGCATTTAATATGTCTACAAGAGGCAAAACTATAGATGATATAATGAAAACTATAGAAGATAAAATTGTTATAGAAGCTAGTAATAAGAATTTTAGAGCAATATTTAATAATTGTCAAGAATTTAGAGATCCAATAGTTTTTCGATTGAAATCTTTAGGATATAATGTTAAAAAATTTGGAAAAACAAGTATAGAAATAAGTTGGTCAAATGACCCTAAGGAAATATTATGAAAATTTTGATTATTGATTCGTTTGGCTCATCTAAAATTGTTGAATCACAAAGTGTGCCATCCATAGGCCATACAATAAATTTAGGTTATGTTCCTTGTCCAAAAGTTAGAGATGTTGTGTGGTTTCCTTTAGAATCAACAATTAAAAATCTTTTAGGTGAAAGTAACTATGAATTTATAGATGTTTTGGTATTTGCATATGACTAATATTTACGCCATTGAGGAAAACAAACAACTGTATCGCGATGCCACCATATAAAAAGGTAGAAAATGAAGAACTTTAAAGACTTAGTAGACAATATGGAAAGTTTTGTAGGTAAAACTATTATCAATATGGATATGGGAATGTCCGCTGAATGTATTATAGATAAAGTTTCATCTGGTTCCACAATGGAAGATCAAAACTTATACTTTCATTTTAAAAGTGGAGAAAAATGGGATCATTGGTCTTTACATCCTTCTCATACAACAGTTTCTCCTGAAGGGTTCTTAGGATTTGAAGAACCCCATATAGCAATTAATTCTACATATACAGGAAAATTTGTTATTCTTTTATAGTTGTAAACAAGATCCTATTTTATTTTTTAAATTTCTAAATAGAATGTTTTCATGTATTTTATCATAATCCTCTATAGCCAATTTAGTGTTAGAAGATTTCTCCAAAGAAAAAGTACAAATAAGTCTTTTTTTATCTGACAAAAATTCAAATGCTAAATTGGTTTTTCCTGTTTCAATATAAATGAATGGGATGCCAGTTTTCTCTTCCCAATAATTTATAGCTCTATCGATGGCAGCTTCAGCATCAAGCTTACTAAAATCTACAGAATTAGACTTAATATTATAAGTCATAATGTTTAAGTTCTCATGCTCTAAAATAAGATTTTTTGACATTAACTACTCCTTGTAATATTACTATTTATCGTAGATCATTTAATTACGAAATATAGATTTAATTGTATAGTTTGTATAGTCTATCAAAAAAGACCGTTAAATTAATCTGACAGTCTTTAAACATTGAATTTGATATCATACTGACATAAAAATTAGTGTGATGTAAATGGAGAATCAGGATCAAAATCATCTTCCGTTAATAGCTCAACCTCTTTAAAAGAAAGATCCATATTGAATTTTACTGGATGACCGTTTTTAAAAACATTCCATAATTGATCAGGAGTGTAATCAACTTGAATATTTGTACAAGCGCATAGTTTAGTTTTGAAAATATTCTCAATATTTCCAGCTCTAGCTATTCCAAAATCTAATTCAAATAGTTTTGGATAGATCATTTTAAGACCAGGAGCAATTTTAGGTGCAGAATATTTTTTGAAAATATTTACTATCTTTAAATTTTCCATTAGTTCTTTTTCAGTTGTTGGAGCGAAACTATGACTAATGTTTAATTCTCTAAAATCTATACCCTGGAAAAGTAATTCCGTTTGATTAACATTTAGAAATCCTCCAGAGGCTGAAGCTCCAGATAAATTTTGAACCTTTCTTAATATTGCATCTTCACCTGTTTGAATAGCACTTTTGTATAATTTTCCTGCGTCAGATGAATTGAATTTATCATCGTCAACATATAAAGAATATGCTTCATTTAAAAATTGCTTCATTAATCCTAAATCTTGAGTTCCCCAATTTTTAGGATATGATACGGTTAAAGGTACTGGTGTAGGAAACCTTACTATAGCAGCAATTTCTCTACTCATAGCAGTATCGCCAATATTTGATATTGTTTCTCCTCTATTTACAACAGTTGAGGTAATAGCAGAATTTGTATGACTAAATACGCTAGCCATCATAAATCCAGTATTCTCATTCTCGTTTAAAGAATCTGTTATATCTACACCATTTGGTAGCGCAAATCCTGGAGCTATATTATTGGAATCTCCATCTCTTACTTGTGTCATTAATCTTTTACCTTGAAATAATCAAATTCTAAAGTTATTGTAGCATCAAGTTCTTCTGCTTCTCCTCTATTTAAATCATTCATAGAAAGATTTGTTGGAACACAACCAACAAATATATAATCTAAAACGGGATTATTAGAACTACTTAATATTTGTACAATTAAATCTTCTTTGAATTCTTCTAATTTATTTGTAGTTACTTGACCTGGAGCATCATTTATTTGTTTAGATGACATCCAAGATAATAATTCCTTATATATTGTGTGTTCTTCATCTACTCTAAATGTTATATCCAAATTAGAAAATTGTAAAGCTGAACCACTAGTTCGTATCATCATACCCTTTGCTGGATAATTCGAATTTTCTAATGATAAATCTGGAAATTTTACAGATTTTGTTAATTGAGTCAAATTAGGTATTCTATTTAAGAAAACAGAAAACTTATTACTTTTTGCGTTGTTTAATTTATTAGCTGCCATATATCTATTTATTTAAGATTATGATATAATATTTTTTTAATGTTATTAATTTTTAAAATGAAAGAAGAATCAGCAGCTATATTATATTGGAACAAAATTTTAACTCAAGTTAGAGTTTCTTCTTTAGATTATGAAACTAATACAAATAAGCATATTCATAACGAATATCTATTATATCTATTAGGAACTTTGAATTCAGCTAGAGAGGCAGTTATAACTCTTACTGATGAGTGGAACATTGAATGTCAAGAAGAATATCAAAAATGTTAGATAGATACAACCAATTACAATTATGGACTAAAAGTAAAAATGCACCTTTGAGAAATTAATTATGAAGAAAATTACAGCAAAATTTAGTGATGATAAACAAGCTCAAGAAATATTAGTTAAATTAATTGATAGTGTTGAAGATGGTCCACACAAAGAAGAATTACAACTACATTTTACTCAAGTGTTTCGGTTGGCTTGGGAACTTGGATGTACTAGAGGAATTAAGTATTCTAAAGAAACTTTAATTAGAGATCTATCAGGCAATAAAAAAGGAGAGCAATAAGCTCTCCTTTTTCTGTTCTATAAAACTTCTATTATAGACTTGTTACTAAGAAACGACGGAAGTAAACATTTGACTGTGCAGCTCCAGAAGTTAATGGGTTATGAGTAATACCATAACGAGTTTTGTAACCAATCTGAGGTTGGAAGTTAGTGTCTTGAACAGTTTGACGTCTTTCAATACCAACGTAAGGGCACCAGAAAATACCAGCATCATATTTCTCTGCGCCTTTATAGCCTAGAGTGATGTAGTTTTCTGAAGCATAAGCATCAATATATAGTTTGTAACGACCAGCTAATACTCCAGCAAATGTTACTCCAATACCATCGAATGATAGGTTTTGAGAAGTAAAGCTTGAATCTAGTAATGAAGATTCAATTAAAGTAGCAGCAATATCTGCAGAACAGATAATAAAGTTAGCTTGACCACGACGAGTTTGTGCAGCAACAACTGCAGACTCGCGATATAAGAAAGTCATAAGTTCTTTATGCTTCTCTACAGACCAACGACCAGTAGTATCAGCATTTAGATCGAATGTACCAGGAGTAGTTGTTCCTTGAGCACCTACAACAGCTTGTGCGTTGATAGTCTCAGTTAACTCGCGATTCATTTCAGCACGGATTTCTCCAACTAAAATTCTTGAAATTTCTGAATCAGCATTTAAGCCGTGAAGATTTTTAAGATCTTCCATTAATTCATCAGTGTATACAGCTTTAAGTGCACGACTTTGAGCTTCAACAGTAACTGAATCAACTTTCATAGTCATTTCAGGCCATGGTTGAGCAGCTGCAACCGGATTAACACCAGCAACAGTACTATCTACTTGTTGAACTGTACCAAGATTTTCAGCTTGAGCAGTTGTATATTTACCTGTGTGAGAAGTATCAGGAGCAGTTTGATAAAATGCTTCAGTTCCTGTATCAGGATCATTACCGTAAAAAGCACGCATAGCGAATACTTTACCAGTAGGCCCAGACATAGGTTGAACACCAGCCATATCGAATGCGATAAGTGACGGCATAGCGCGTCTTGTCATAGAAATAAGAACTGGGTCATAACCGTCTACATTACCTGTAACGTTACCTTCATCCTCATTAAGAGCTACTGTTGGATTATATCCTTTGGCAGACGTGTGAGTATTCTCTAAGATTTGAGCGACTGCTTGAGCTTTTTCAGAGTTCTCGATAGCATCAACACCTTCAGCTTCAAGAATAGGCTTCCACTCTTTTAAAAGTTGACTAATTTCTTTCATTTGTTTTCCTTGTTATTAATTTTTGTTATTGAGCTACTGTTGCGCCGAACATACGAGATACTTCTTCGCCTAGTTTCTTCATTGATTCATCTTTCTTGTCATCTTCAGGATCTTTTTTATCTTTCTTATCCTTTTCTTCTTCGTCAGATTCATCTTTTTTCTTACCTGATTTGAAAGCATCTTTCATTTCTGTAAGTTTTTCTTTATAATCTTCATTAGTGATAAAGATTAAACCTTCTGATAGAGATTTAAGTTTATCTCTTTCAAAATCTGTAAGACCTTCAGTTACATCAGTAAAGATGTCATCCTTGACACGTTGTCCTTGTTCTTTCTTAAGCTGTGAGTTTTCTTCTTTAAGAGTTTCTACTTCAGCTTGTATATTTTCTAATTTTTCAGTAATTGAAGTATCAAATGATAAACCAGATTCAGTAAATAAGTTATTAAGAGCTAATACAAATTTTCCTGCTTCTCTTAATGTTTTTAATTCTTCAGAATCTACTTCATTATTTTCTTTTAATTCTTGCTCTTTTTTCTTAGCCCAATCTGTAGCGGCCTCAGAATATCGAGTTTCAATAGTTTCTTCTAGACCTTCTTTTAAAGTTTCTACTTTAGCATCAACTTTTTGGTCATATGTTTCGCTAATATTAATAGCTGCAAGTTCGATACCTTTAGCAACTAAACCAACAGATTTAGTAACAGCACTTTCTTCTAGACCTTCGATAGAATCTAAAATACCTTTGATATCTGAGAATACTTGGTCAAAATCAGTATCTTTTTCCATTTCTAGAACAATAGCGTCCCAGTCTAGTTCGGCTTCTGAGTCTTCATTGACCATAGTGCCAAGTAATTCTTGAAGATTCTCTTTGTCTAATTTAGACTCAAGCTTTAGAGCAGAGATCTTAAGAAGAGTTTGAGAACTTTCTTGAATACTTTTAATTAATAATTCAGTTGGGTTCATTTGATTACCTTTTTCTTTATATAAAGTTATTTATAAAACATTAATTTTCAATTAAATTAAAATACTATTTGATACGACCAACAAGTTGGTTGATTTCTGCAAACGAAGCCAAAAATTTAGCTTCAAGATCTGCTGATTTTGTTTCATGAACTTCTTTTACAATGTTATCTACTTTCTCAGCAACAATTTGATCATTTAAGAAGTTATATTCAACGCCTTCCATTATACCATTCATGAAAGCTTCTGGAGCGCCTGGATCTGACACAATGTCAAACGTACGTAGCATTAAATTATCTTGAATTTCGTAAATAGAATCTTTTTTCTTAACTGAACCAAGAGCTCTTGAAGACATAGCTACAGTGACTCCCATTTCTAAAAGACCACCAATTATTTCTCCTTTACCTTTACGAGAAATTCTAGCTTTACCGATAAAATCATTACCGTCTTCTTCTAGAGATTCAATCTTATGAGTTACGTTCTCATAATTAATAGAAGGTGATTCTGGGTGATTTAATTCGCCCACAGCTCTATTGGTGTTAATTTGTTCGTTTTTAAACTTGTTACATTCTCTAAGAAGAATTTCTTTAGGATAGCGTCTATTGTTATTATTAACTACTTCAGCTTGTGCAAAAATACCTTCAACATACCAGAACTTATCACCATTCTTGTCCTCGTACATAGCTGAACCGACATCATAATTAAGTTCTGTTATTAGTTTCATTTTACTTATAGCCTTTGGTTTTTTTATCTAAAGTCTTAAATAACGATTTAAAGAAAGATTTTCTTTCAGCACTATCCTCAATATTTTTAACAATAGAATCAATTTCATCAACAAATAGATCTACGGCCTGCCCAATGAAGCCTTCAGCTTTACGAAACTCTTTAGATGCTTCGTTTAAATCTTCATCATCCTTTTCAGTTTCATCAGTACGCTTTTTAGGTTTTCCTAAAGGCTTATCAACTTTTGCAATATCTCCACTAGTAGTTTCTTCTTCATACTTCTTTTCGAATAGATCTATAATATCCTTTTTATCTTTCATTATTTCATTTCCTTCATTTTTGCGTCGATAATTTTCTTATATTTTTTAGAAAGATTAGTTAATTCTTTTTCAAAATCATCTATTAATTTTTGTTCTTCTGTCTGTAATTGTTCTTTACATTCATGAAGCATCTTATAAACTTTATCTTGATCCATATAATCAGGATATTTTTTTCTAATCATCTTAGAAGTAATATCTAATTCTTTGATACACATAGGATTAGGCCAAGGGTTACCAAAGACAATATTTCCTATATTTAGATCGAAATGAGTAGCATACGCATCACCTACCATTTCATTAAGTTGGTTATTAGACTCTAGTAAGTCAAAAATTTCTTCTTTAGATTTCATTCAAGATCCTCATCTTTCTTTTTATCAGAATCATCGTCATCTTCAGATTCTTTATTATTATTTATAAATTCTTCATATTCTTCATCAGAGCGTCTAAGTACACTTTTATGTATAAATTCTTCTGAGAAATAGTTTCCTTGCAATGATTCAATATTTGATATTGTTTCTAATCTAGCTGATAAAATTTCTTGATCTTTAATTTCTTCATAAAAATTATCAGAAGACCAATCAATAAAGATTTTATTTTTAATAAGGTCGAAATCTTCCATAAGAATAATGCCTTTAATATGACATTGTAATCTTAAAATATCAACAAACAATTTAGAATATCTATTTCTTAAACGATCAACAAATTTATGAAATTTAAATTCATCGCGTTCGATTTCAGCAGCTCTTCCTAAAGAGTACCGTGCTTCAGGGTCTAAACGCGTATGTGGTATTTTTAAAGCTGTGTATAATTTACCTTTAAGATATTCAACATCAGTTAATTCACCAAGATTCTGTGCTGCATCAAGAGTCGTTATTTCTGATGTTTGATTACCTTTTCTAGGAAGCCAATAATCTTGATAGATTGATTGAATTCCCTTTGAACCGACGTTTAACTTACCAGTGGCTGCATTATAATTTTGTATTGTCTTGAATTTTGATATAAAACCATTCATATATTTTTCTGAAGCAGTTTTACCTAAATTACCAACATCAATATAGAAAGCACGCTTTTCTGGCGCTCTTACCATTCTATATATAACCATCGCATCTTCAGATTGATTCAACTGATTAAATGATTTAATTGCTGGATGTAAATTAGAAAGAATTAAATTATTAGATTTATCATATAATCCGCTATCTACTTGAATAATACTTTCTTCAGGGAATTTAAATGCTTCATCAGATTGTACCCAATGTGATTGCATATACTTATCATCATGCTTCTCATTCATTTTATAGATAAAGAATTTTTCTTGTTTATCTATAACTTTGATCATTCTTCCACTCTTACTTTCATTTTTATAAGTAATATGGTTTATTTTTTTAACATTGTCCTGAGATAATTGATAAACATCAATAATAGTTTTTTTAGTTTTATCGACGACGGGATAGTGATATTGTTTACCTCTAACATACCAATCTTTAACAAGATCATATCCATCGTTGTTGAAATTTAATATGTTAAGTAAATAAACAAATTCTTCTTGAATTTTTTTCTTTGTTGCTTCTGGTAATTCTTTTTTATCCAAAGAATCTAAATTTAATTCTACTGTGTTTTTATTGCGATCATATACAACTATTTCATCTAAAATATCGGCAAGAGCATCAGCTACATATGGATCTATGCTCATTTCATCATATTTTCTAATTAATTCTTCTTCATTATTAAAGGTATCAAAAAATGATAAAACAGTATTCTCAATAGAGCCTTGACCGAATTCGTTATTAGTTACGACGGTAGTAGCTGAATCATTTCTATTTTGAATGCCAATTGGGACAGCATTACCTGATTCCAATTTTCCTGAATCGTCATCTCTATTAATAAGAGAGAATCTATTTTTATCTGCCATAATATTTTTTATTTATTAGTTTACTTTTATATTTATAGGGTTTATAATAGCTATATCAGTTAAACAAATAGGAATTTTATATTATGAAAGATTATTCAAAGATTAAAGAATTCAATCGCCGAGGTGGAGCTTACAGAATGGGAAGTGTTGATTCTTGGTATTTGCGACCCGTTAATCCCCATTTTTACGCAGACGAAAATAAAAGAACTCCTCGCATTCCAGAACATAAAATGACTCCTGATGAAGTTGCGGCTTATAAGCAAGGTCATCAAGATGGTATGATTAGAGGCGAACACAAAGAGTATTAGAGTCAGAAAAGGGAGCCTTGTGCTCCCTTTTCTTTAATTGTGATTACTAATTTATAGATGGTAATCGTATTCTAGAGTTACTTCAAAAGTTTCAATAGAGTTTTGATTTTCCCAATCTAATTCTACGGGTCCAATAATAGCAGGGAATGCTCCTCTAATTTGAATTCCTTTAACAACAGAGTTAAAATTATCTAATTGCTCTACTAGGCCATCTCTTTTATTTGAATTACCTGAATTACCAACGTTAGCAATAGGTGCATTTAAAGATCTATTCCATTCAACAAATGCATCATATACATTAAAATCTGTTGTATTGATAACCGTAATAGTCCAAGGTTCATACGTTCTGTCACCAGCAAGCTTTATTCTTCGTGATTGATGTGGAACTTCAATAGTTCCAATATTTTCACTAGGTAAACTTGCTGCTTTTACTCTTAGTTCTAGATTTGCTGGTAAACCGAATCCGCTCACTTGGAATAGATTAGGTCTAGCAACATTATCGAAAGAACCTTTAAAATTTTCAATATTCATTATGCATCAACTCCGCTAAATGTGATTTCTTCAAATTCAATACCAGCCTGACCTGAGATAAAGTTAAGGAAAATCGTTTCAACAGCTTCTGACGGCTGAATGTAAATATCACCAACAAATTGTCTAGCATTAATAACTTGATCTGTGTTGTTAGTTTCATCACATACGATTTGATATCTTTGTACGCCTCTTCTAGCCTGTACTGAACGTAAGAATGGTTCGTTTGTTTGAATAAATTCATTTCTTGATCTACGATCATTAAATTCAAATAATCTCTTTAATGCTGCTTTTGATATAGATCTTTTAAGAACATTAAGTAATCTACGAATGTTCGCTCGTGAAGTAGGACCAGAACCAGCTTCTAATGTTCTATTACCAAATAATACTACGCCTTCACCAGGAAATTCTACAATTGGATTAATTCCATTTTTGTATAATTCATCTCTAAATGCTTTATCTGGATTAAAAGTAACACGAGTAACATTTTTAACATGTCCTCTATTAAAACCTCCAGCCGCAAACCAAGGATCATTAGTCGTATCAGTTCTTGCATGTAAACCAGCCATATCTCCATTATAAGGGACCCAACGATATTTATCATTGTAAATATCATATTGATACTTATAACCGCCATCTAAGAATGCATATGAGTTAGAATTAAACATGTTTCTATATGTAACAAGATTAGAAACAACGGTACTTGGATTTGTTATATTTACTACATCTTCAAACCTAGGAGAAATAAATCCTAAACAATCAGCTCTTCTTAGTGAAACATTTTCAACCATATGCTCTGATACAACTTGAGATGCTCCGCCAGCAAATGGTAAATCTATTTCTGTAGTTTCAGGATCATTAAACATGTTCCAACCAGCAATACGAGCGCTTTCTTCTGATGCTGTATTTGCGCCATCATCGCCTCCAACTAAGGCGCTTTTTGGTAGAACCGCTGGAACAAAGGTGTCAGGATCAGCAAATAATAAATCTAATTCTGACATATATACAAATCTAGATGTTCGATTTACTATTTCAACAATATAGTCTGAACCACCAGTTGAAGATTTAGCTGAAGGATTAGCATTACCAATATGAGTTTCAACTATATCGCCATCTAAATAAACTACTAAACCGTATTCGTTAGCTTCAATATTTCTATCAAATGAATTGTTTATTGATGCTTCTATTATAGAACCAGATGATGTCATTGCAACTTCTATTCTATTTCCATAAGCTCCGGCGTATCTACCATAAAATAAGACGGTAGGAGCAGAAGTTTCCAAAGTAGCAGCAGAAGCATTAAAATCATCTTCATTTAAAATTAACTCAGGTCCAGTGCCTTGAGTTAAATAATCTTCTCTCGAATGAGGTACTATACCAGTGCCGGCATCTTCTACAGTTAAACCTGAATTCGTCGCATTATCGAAAGTTACTCGATTAACGAAAAGTCTATTGGTATAAGATAAGAAATTAGTAGCACACATATGATCTACAAAATTCGCATCAGTCGGTAGCCCGAAAACATCTACTAGTCTAACAGCATTGTTGACTAGCTGTGGAGACATCGCTGGTCCCCATTCAAATAATCCTACTAGTGCTCCAGTAGAAGATCCTTGTTCTTCTACTACAGGTGCATTAGAGAATTCGCGTGCGATTACCGCTGGTGAAAGATTTGTCATCTTTTTCTCCTGAGTTATTATTTATAATTCTTTTTGGTATATTATTTATTTATAAAATACCAATTAAAGACCCAGACCACTTACTTCTTCAACGACGACCGAAGTCATCATAACAGGAGATGAGAAAAAATCATCTATTTCCTCTCTTAATCCTAAATTAGTATTATCAATTTCACCAATAAGATCAAGACCAGTCATTTCTATAAAATTATTTTGTTTAGTTGCCCATGCAAAAATTACTAGTGTCATTACTATATCATCAGTTCCAGATGATGCTTCATAAGATTTTTTATTTTTGCTTCTATTAAAATTAGAGAATTCTCGGACTGTTTGAAAATCAAAAATTTCTAATTTACCGTTCTCTATTAATGATTTTAAATTGTTACAGCCTACTCTTTTTGTTACTGCTGTAGTTCTTACACCCGGCTTATAATTACCGCCCTGTTCTGTTATTAAATCAGGATTATACATATTTGGATAATCTAAATCATTATTTAACTGCTCTGATACATATATTCCTACTTCATTATTCTCTATAATTACTGTAGCTGAATTATACAACGAAGCAACATTGTCTATTATATCAGGAAATCCCGTATGACTAATTTTATTAGATCTATAAAGAGCTACTTGCCTAAATTTGTTCATAGTTATGTCTATAATAGAAACAATAGAATAATCTAGTCCTATTCCATGCGCACAATCGACAATAGCAACATATTTTCTTTCTTCATGTGGTTCTTCATAAATTTTAAGATCGCCCTGCCACATGATTCTCGTTGGTTCTCTAACATCCATTCCTTTAATATATTCTGGTGCTATTAATGAGCCACTAGTACCTAAAAACTCAAGCTCATGTTCTTGCATAAATTGATTTATATCAGTTCTTGCTATTTCTTCTGCTTTCCATTTTTCATCTTTCCATGGAATAGCATGCCAATATACTTCAAATATTTTATAGCCTTTACCTTCTCTAGCTCTCATCACTAAATCATACCAATGATTCATACCATTAGGAGTAGATATAAGAATAAGCTTAGAAGTAGGTCCAGAAGAAATCGTTGGAACTGTTGATTTATAGAAATCATCCCATACTTCATCTTTAATAAATGCTGCTTCATCAATCATAACCAAATCAGCAGAATCACCACGAATAGAGTCGGCTGATGTAGCAACACAATAAATCATTGATCTATTTTCAAATTCCATTGTAGATTTGTTCGCGTCAGTTGCTCCCTGTTGCATCCACATTGGTAGATCTTCATACATCGCTCTGAATTTCCTCAGAAGTGCAGTTGATGTTCTACCTTTATTTGCTAAGACTGCTATTTCATAATCTTCATTAAATATGATTGCCCAACAAGCATAAGCTAAAAGTACTGTAGATTTACCAATCTGTCTCGCACAATTAATAATAGAAAATCTATCTTCGTGTATTAATGTTATCATTTCTTTTTGATAATCATACATCTTAAAAAGCTTTCGACCTTTACCTAACATTCTTATTTTTACAAAATTTTCACAAAAATAGATAGGGTCATTCATACATTTAATGAATTCTTCTTGTTGCTTTTTTGTTAAATTTTGCGTAATACCGGCACGTTTAAGTTTATTAGAACCTAAATAACCTTTTTTACTTGCATATCCCATAAAAGTTTACATTTTTAATTATTTGTTATATAATATTTATTAAGTTAGTTAATTATGAATATTTTTATTATGAAGAAGCATCCTTTTAGATTCTTTAAAACTAAAAAGGAATTAATATCTTTCATTAAGAAAGCTCGAGACGCTTGGAAAAATGAAGAAGCATTTAGTATTCAGGGTCCTCCAGTTATTAGAGTGTTTAATGATTCAGGATTAGTATTAAATCAAGATCTGGTCTTTCGAAAGAATGGCACGCCAAAATTATTTAATTCGGCCCAAGCTGCTATAAATCTCATTAATAAAAATAAATTGAATGCACAAATTGGAGTATATTAATTATGAGCACTTTAGATAAATTCGTTGAATTACTAAAGGAAGAAATTCTAAAAGATCGGAAGCGAAGCAATCCAAATATTAAGTGGTTAGGTAGAGATTCTTGGCGCGGCGATACATTTAATGGATTTTACACTGCTTATCATGTTGATTTAGATGAGCTAGAAAAAGATATAGATGCTTTTACTGAGAAATTTAAAAATGAAACCTCTTAATATAGATTTTGATAATATTCCTGATGAGACTTGGTGGGCCATGTGTGATTTTCGCATCGGAGGTCCAAGGCCAATTGAAGAGGCTGATTTAAATAGACAATATGGCTGGGTTTATTATAGGAAATATGGAATATTTTATGCAGATATAGGTCAACATGCAATAATTTCTTCTAATATTCTATCTTGGGAGCTCGGTTTTCAAAGTTTTAAGCATATAGATGATGCGGATTTAGAAGCTTTGGGAATATGTCCTTTTTCTGTAGATTTTGTTGCGTGTCAAGACTATTTAATTGAAAATTTTGAAGGCGTTGCTATCAAATCTTCAGTTGGTAGCGGTAATATTATGGTTAATAATGAAGAAAAATTAACTGTAAAAGAGTATATTAATTTTAAACCTTATGGTATAATAGATTTAAGCAATATTAAATAGGTATTTTATTATGGAATTTTATGATGAATTTTTAGAAGAAAACGAAGAGTATATTAAATTAGTAAAAGATTACGCTAATAATGATAAAGAGCATGGATGGCTTAAAGTAGTTCATGAAGGAAAAGTTTATAATTTTCCTAAAAGAGCTCTAATTTGGTATGTTTTTGGCAAAATGCATGCTGTAAGAGATCTTTTACCTGAATATAAAGCTTTTACATATTCAGGATTTAAGATGCAAATGGATAATCCTTATCACACTGATATGATGTTGGGTGCTGGCTTGACTGACTCTTATCATGATTGTATATATGAGGCTAGAAGACTTATTGAAAAGGAATATGAAAAAATATTTAGCTTTGATTTTACAGTATTAGCAGATGGCCGAAAAGATAAAGATCCTTATTTTTCATTTACAGTTTATGAACACACGCCTATGCGTGACGGAACTACTTGGAGTAGTATGAATATTCATTGTCAAGATAAAAATGATGATAAGTATGAGAAAAAAGCTATCGTTATTCCAAATGCTGGCATAGAATATGATCTAGCGGCTGTTAATGCTGATATTATTGTATGCGAACAAGGTGGCCCTATGGCTCACTTAGCTTTAGTATCTAGAGAAAAGGGCAAAATTCTTATTAGAGTAGATAATGCTATAGAACGATTTCCAACATTCTCTAAATTGTGGTTAAATTTAAATAAGTTAACTCTTTCACCGAGGTAAGTCATGGAAACAATTCAACAATTAATGGAAAGCGTTAGAGGTTCAATGACTCTTCCAAGATTAAGATTTTTTGAACCAAATGAAGAATTTTGGAGCGTTTTAGAAGATGTTCAGAACGAATTTGATATAGATATGTTTATTGATTGTGGAACAGGTAACGGCGATCTTCCGGCTGAGGCAATCGATAGAAATATTAAGATGGCTGGTATTGATATCATAAAAAGAGAAGGTAATAATTTCTCTGATGTTCAAATAATTCCTGCTCATAAAATTCCATCAAATCCTAGCGTTTGGCGAATGGTTTGTAGACCTAATCACAGTGGCTGGGTTGAGCCTTTATTAGAACAATCCTTACAAGAAGATTCAGGTTTTATCTATGTAGGTTTAAATAGAAATATACATATTGATTTAGATGATGTTCTTGAATTATATAAATTTGATATGTTTACATCTGTAGGCGAAGATAATGAAATTATGTTAGTATTTTATCCACAATGAGAAGTGAAATATACATAGTTTGCGCCGCTAATAAACATAAAGAAACAGATTTAATTATTCCTGGCGCTAGACATTTCGATAAATTTATGGTTGATATTATGAAACTATTAAGTTTAAGAAAAGTTTGGGAACAAGGCTTTATTGATAATAGAAGAAATTTTCATACAAGAGAAGAAGCTTGGAAAATTGCTAAGGCAGCAGGCCAAATTAGAAGAAGAGTAGGCGGCGATTGCGCCAATGGTGGAACACTTTATAGTGAGAATTTATACTAATGTTAAGAAAATTTTTAAATTATTTTTCTAAATCAGAAGAAATCGATAATAGAGCTAAAGTCGAAAATCCATGGGATGACAAATATATGATATTTGAAGTTGATGTTATTCCTAATGAAGCAGGATTTGCATACTTATTAAATACTTCAAGACCGGTGGGTTGGTATGAACAAATTCAGTATCTTTGTTATTGGAATTGTTCGCTGTGCGAAGTAGAATTTCTTCGTGGCTTTAGAAGATCTATACCTAGAGGTACATGGGGAACATGGTTATCTGATATGAGAATAAATACTGAAGCAGTTAGAGGTCGTGACGCAGCTATAGAAAAATTAACTAAAATGGCAAATAGGAAATATAAAATTAATTTTGGAGATGATAATGTCTAAAATGTATATTACTATTAATAGAAGAATAGTTGATTCTGTTGAATGTAAACGTTTTATATATTACATTGAAGAAGAATTAGCAAGTCTAATAAAAGAGTGCTTAGATGATTTAGACAATAGTAAAGAATTAAGCTCACAAATATTTTTTGATTCTTTTTATTTAGATGGCTATGTTGTTTCTTTTGAAAACTTCAGAAAATACGGTTTAGGTGAAATAACTCATAAAGAATTAATGAAAACTTATATTTACGATGATAATTATATTATAGAGGATTAAAATGGATAACTTTTTTAAAAATTTACCATTTAACACAAGTGAAATATTTGTTATGGTAAAAGATGATTCAGGTTGCGAAATTTATGTTCCTGCTAGAAATGAAATCGAAGCTAAGAGATTTAAAGATTATCTCATTCATTATTTAAATAAACAAAGCTCTAGCGATTAACACTAACGTTTGCACCATCTATACTGGTTCTTAATTTTGACTGGATTTGGATTTCTGTTTCTGAGTCCAGTTTTATTCCATTTTTTGCTTGTACAGCAAAAGCCCCTTCTGTTAAAATTGATATATCTTGTTTAGCTGTAAGAGATATGCCGCCGCCGGAATAGATGGCCAATTCACCTTCTTCAATAGTAATATACATATTGTTAGGAACTTTTATTATGCGCTCGCCTGTATTAATTGTCTCATCGAAAGCTCCTGATTTATGCCAAGTAGAAATTCTTTCAAATCCAGGCGTGTCGTCAATTTCAAATACGTGGCCTGATTCGGTTTCAGTTACCTGATTTTTAGGATATTCAGGATTGATATAATCTACAGGTAATGGTTCAGACCATGAGCCGCCGCCTTTCATAGGTATATCTTTTAGTACTCTTGCTGTTTTATCTAATAATATAGTTTCATCAAATTTTTCTTTTCGAGCAAGTCTATTAGTATCTGGCTCTTCTAATCTATCTTCTAAAGGATAAGTTCCAGATGGATCTTGAAATCCAATTTCAGGCTTCGCTGGTTCTATATGAACGCCTGGAATTACTCCTATCATAACTATATCTTGATAAAGATCATCTCTAACTAAACAAAGAACTTCACTACCGTTTGTTATTCGGACTGGCCCTGTGCCTAATCCACTCATAAGACCTGATTCTAAACTTGATAACGGCAGTGCCCATGGTAAATCTTCTGTTGGAATACCTTTAGGTCCAGCAACTTCCTTTTTCTCATTATGAATTCCAAACAATCTTACTTTACAGCGACCTAATTTCAATGGATCTGAAGCATTATCTTCAACAATACCTGATATTAATTTTCCGTTTTTAAGAATCATCTTCTACTTTTTCATATTTTTGTTTAAATATATCTGCTCGAACAGGCCAAAATTCACCTTTAGTACCTTTCAAAATCCAAGTGCCTCTTTGTGCTACGGCATCACCTTCTAAAGTTTGAACAATTAAACCAAACTTGCCGTTTCGAGCACCAACTTTAAAAACAGGAATTTTATGATCTTCAGAGAATTTTTCTGCATCTTTATTAGTCATTCCCATCCAGCGAGCTGCTTGTATTACTGTTGGAAGATTTTTATATTTTTCCATATCTATTTTTGATTTTATAAATAATAATGAAGAGGTAAGATAACTGCGCCAACAATTATCAACATCGGAGCTAACTAATGCTGTCCCTCATTACTATTATATTTATAAGGGGCTAAGATGTTTATTAAGAACAAATACTATTTTCATTATTTTAATCTATGTAGCTCACGTAAAAATCTCGACAGAAGAAAGTCTAAAGAAGTTTATTATGAATCTCACCATATAACTCCTAAGTCTTTAGGTGGTTCAGATGAGCCCGATAACCTAGTTTTACTTACTGCTAGGGAACACTTTATTGCTCATATGCTTCTAATTAAATTTACAAAGGATGAATATTATTATAAGATGTTATGTGCTTATATGTTTATGTCAAATAGAGACGAAAACGTTAGAATTAATTCTAAAATATATCAAAGTCTGCGCCAAGATTACTCTATTTATATGTCATTAAGAATGAAAGGTAAGAATCACTACAATTTTGGTAAGAAAATTTCAATTGAAACTAAAGATAAAATGTCTAAGGCTAAAATAGGCAAGAAGCACCCTAAATATAAAGGTAATTATCGAACTCCCTACGGAACATTTATTACATCATTAGAAGCAGAGCAAAATATACCGATGCTACCATTTATCACTATACATAAATGGTGCAAAGATGCTGATAGAGTTATAAATTCAAAATCATATGGTCATTCTAATTATTTAAAAAGTATAGGTACTAAGGAAGACATAATAGGTAAGACATTCAGAGACTTAGGTTTCTGGTTTAACGAATTATAGAAACAAATATGAATACTCTAAAACCAAGACACAAACATGCTATAAATCCATTGATGAAGAAGGGTGGAGCTCATACAAAATCTAAGTCTTCTAAAAGGTCTAAGGAAAAGCAACAACTAAGAAAGGATCTAAAAAATATTAAAGATTTGTAATCTTTATATCTATTTTTGAACCGACTGATATAATAAACAAAATTCTTCTTATATTAAATCTTTTAATAATATAACTCTGCTGCGCAGAGCAGTTTCTCTAGAGAAACTTTACTATCTTATTTTTATTACTTCATATATCATAGATGCATCAGATCTAGAAATCTGATGTCTTAATTTAGATATTAAATACTTTCCTGTTAATCTTACATCATCTTCTTTAGCTATATTTGCGTCAATAATACTTAACTCTTTAGTAGTTGGTATTCTTATATCTAAATTTTTACCAACTGTTAAATTAGTATTAGATCTAACTTCAACTATAAGTCTTTCTTCATTTATAGCTGTAATTTTTTCAAGTCTATCTTGTCTATATAAAGCAATGTTTTCTCTATTAAAATAATTATCATGATCAAATATGTGAAGGTTATCTTCACTAGAAAATTCTGATGGCTTACCCGTAGATTCTAAAAATTCTGATATTTTAGTTATACCATTATATTTGTGAAATCTAGAACCATATAATCCGCTATTGATATTTTTTAATGAATTCCATAAAGCCTTTTCTTGTTTCCAAGTTTTAATAGTTTCATGCTCAACAGTTTTATCGTATTCCCAATTTAAATTCATTTGATCCATTCTATATTCTTGTATAGATGGTTCTTCCATTAAAATAGAAATTGGTTTACAAACATATTTTTCTTTATCTCTAAAAAATACATAGTCATTTTTATCAGCTTTTAAAGCATCTTTAGATAAATGATTTATCGTTTTCCATGGATTCCATTGAGGAACAACAAATAAAGGTACAAAATCTTCACTAGGTTCAATATCTAAAGGAACTGTTGGGTTACTAAAAGAAAATAAAGATGTTATAATATCTGTTGTAGGTTGATCTCTATAAGGTCTGCTTACTAACACTTTAGATTGATTGTGTTGCTCTTTAGTTATAAAGTGCATTCGATAAATCTTTTTACCTTGATTCTGAGATTTAACTCTTTCTGTAGAATAACACTGAAATTCAGCTTTAAATAAATCCATCCGTTTAATTCTTGGTGGATATTTACTAAAATATTCTATATTTAAAGTAACGCCCTCTTGAAACTGTTTTATTTCTAAGTAATTTTTTGTTTCTAAGAAATCAATAGACAGAGTCATATCATTCTCAAATATATTCTCATATATTGAAATTGCTATAAATTCATTTCTAATATCTGTACCATCAAGATCTAGAGTTAATAACTCATAATTATCTTGTACATCTGTGCTTATCTCTGGCAAAATTTTACCTTTTATGAATAGTTATATGGGAATAATTAAAAACGAAAATTCTAATAATCCATTAGATAAAACATTTAGGTTTTAATTTCCTAAAAGTCTAATTAAGTCCCTTTCAACTGTATCGATTAATTCAGGTAATGGTATCTGAATTAGTCTTTTGTCTTCATTTAATTGTTCTTCAAACATAAAATTAGTAACGCCAAATAAATTTTGGTCTACAATATTTCCTGGTTGTTTTATTCGAACACCATCCTTTCTATATTCCCTTATTTGAGCTAAATAAAAATCTAAATTTGTTATTCCATATTTAGCTCTATCTAAATCATTTCCTGGGTCTGGAATAGGATTTCCATCTTCATCGATGAAAGAATTCCAATCATGCGGCTCTAAGTTTTCAGGCAAATATTTATTTTCCAAATAAGCCAAGAATACAGAATAATCCATAGGCCAATCATGAAATGGATCTATGATATTATTAGCTAATAATATAATCCAATGTAAACGAGCATCCCCATAGAAGTCAAATGCTATATGTTCAGGTCTTTGACTATTTTGAATACTATATCTAAAAAAGTAATTAGCATTTCTGTTAACATACTCTCTAAATATTATTCTAACAGTATTATCTATAAGTAATCTATTAGAATATTGTATTTTTTCATATAATCTATAATCCGCCATTTAACCAACCTAATTTAGTGGAAACATAAGTTGCTATCATTATAAGCAACCCGCCACCGAATTTAGAAAGTACACCTCTCCAAAAGGCTGCTCTATTTTCCTTATTAGAATCTATAGCTTCATGCTTATTATCTACATGTTTTGCATGATATTCTAAAGATCTGATTCTATCTCGTAATTCATTGATAGATCCCTCAGTATTAAATAATTCGTGTTCAGCACTTTCTATTCTTTTAACTAAAGATTTTATCAGACCTACTAGTTCTTTATTTTTATTATCATTTTGATCATAAAGATCACCCAAAACTACCTTTAGTTCTGATAATAATATTTCTGAATTTGCACTAGTCGTCATCAGTTTTTGTCCCCTTATGTTTCCTTAAAAAATCCTTTGTCGTTAATCCTTGTGACTCATCAGATTCTTCTGTATTTTTTTCTTTCTTTACCTGATTTGATATCTTAATATGAACATTAAATAAACTTTCGGTAGTTTGATTTATAGCTGTTATTAAATTTGGAATTACTTTTAAAGTTTGTGGATTCGGATTATCCTTTAAAAGTTCTGATGCAGTTTTAAGTATTTCTCTACTTTGTTCTAGTGTTTCTTGAAGAGTTGTTCTTGTTATAGCATAATCTTCTACTGCATCTTGTGGATTAACTTCTACTGCTCCATGTTTGATTTTAGCAATAGATGTATTTTCAACAATTTCCATGTCTTTACCGACCATATTCGGATCATCTAAATCAAACTCGTCGTCTAAACTTTCTGATATGTTATTTCCTAATAAGTCTCGCATTATTCAAATACCTGTGTAGTTGTTTCTAATATATTAAACACATCATCTGGATTTGCTTCAAACGGATCAACGATAAATTCTATTCTTTCTTTAAGAGCAGGTTCTCCTGTATTAATGCTGGGTTGAACATTAATGATAACATGTTTAACTACACCACCTGATTCAACTGGCGGATAAAAGTATACTTTAGCAGAAAAAGTTAAAGTAGTTATGATTGTTCTATTATCTATTACAGCAGTTTCATAAGTATCTTCATCTTCTACTGAAATTAATTCAAAAGCTATATCTTGTTTTATGCCCATATTAGAATCTGAATCGTTGATTGTTACATTAAAATCAGGTCTAAAATATGGTAAAATTTGTTCTATAATTTGATATTGGTCTTCAAGAAATTTTGTCCATACATTCATAGTTACTGTATAAGTATATGGTACTGGTTGATATTGCCATCTCTCACCTGAATCATCTACACAGGTGAGAACATCTAAAGAATCTGTTTCTCTGGTTGGATCATATTCTGGAGAACTAAAAGCAAAAGACATTCTAGGCAAAAGTTTATTTATTCTTTCTCCTGGCTTATCAATTTCTTTATTTAATGTTTCTATAAAGTGTTGTGTTGGCGCATAAGAAAGAGGAACAGAAATTTCATCTCCGTTCTCTCTTAAAATTTTAATTGAATTAAACAGCGTACCAAAGGCTGTGATTACCTTTTTAGTAGTAGCGTGATAAAATCTTTTGTTCTCAAACACTTAGATCTCGTAATTTATAGCTATTATATTATATTTATAAACTAGCTTCCAAATGTTCCGAACGGGCTCTCTTCAGTAAAGTCTACAATTCCATCGTCTTCATCATCAAACACTTGATTTTCATCATCAGCTTCAGTATTTTGAAAATCTAAATTATCACCTAATTCATCTAACTCGTCTAATCCCTCTATTCCAGTATTAAATTCTTCGCCAGAATAATCAAATATCTGAGCTGTAACAGAAAAACTTCGAGTATCATTTAAAGAATACATTAAATGTTCATCATCAACAAATTTAATTTCGAATAATCTATCAGCAAGCGGTAAATATATTAAATCGCCTTCTCTAGGTTCAGGCATCTCTATTTCTTCTACAAACCTCTCTTTAGAAACTATAAATTTTAATTCATCTAAAAGCTCAAGGCCAAATTTAGAGATAAGATCATTACCTTCAAATCCTTCAAAATTTTCTATAAAGATTTCAATACATTGGCCTTCGCCAAATTCAACCGTGGTATCTTCATTAAAGATAGCATCAAAATCTTCCATGTCTCTCTTAATATAATAAGAGTCTACTCCTCCAATTTGTATATACTCAGTCGTTAACTTCTGAAACAAATTCGCTTCATTGGTTTGACCTTGAAATTGTTTAAAGTATGAATTAAGAGCCATATTATTTAATCTTTTTTAGATTTTTCATTTCTTGAGCAGTTAGTGAAATGTTTTGAGGCTTATCTGTAATTACATCAAACACAACTAATCTATAATGCTTACCATCTTTATGAGCATATGCATATTTACTTAAAACTATGCTCCCTGATACTTCTTTATTTTTTATATTTAATAGAGATTTTCCTGCTCGGTCAGAATTGTTATCCTGAAAAACTTTTAATCTATTTTCATTAAGATTTTCTTCATCTAATTTAATTTTAAGATCTGTAGCTGCTCTAAAAATATCTTCAGCAGACTCTACTCCATCTTTATTTTTGTTTAAAAAATCAATCAATTTCTTTTCATCAGATGATTTTAATTTTAGACCCTTAATGTAACTTTTAAAATTAAATTTCTTTTCATCCAGCTGTTCAGATTCTAATATTTTTTGTAATTCCTTGATCATGTTATTCAACTCTTGGCATTGGCGGTACTTCGTACCTTTCTGAAAATTCTTCTAAAGCGTCTGCTACTAATTCTTTACCTTCAGCTAATATAGCAGCACCATTTATATTACCTGCTCCAGGCATATTCATATTATCATATTTGTCTAATATAACTCCCCACTGTCTATGAGCTAAAGCCGTAGCATATCTTTTAATCCATTCATCATTAAATATATCAACATCATATGACGGATCTATAGCTCTATAAACTATAACACCTAACATATTTATATTTGTTAAGTCATTTCTAAAATGAAGTCTATTAGTAACTTTGTTATATTCAAAATCATAAAACGGAGTAAAGAAATATTTTATATTTTCTA
Source organism: uncultured Caulobacterales bacterium (assembly GCA_964479275.1). Lineage (GTDB taxonomy): Bacteria > Pseudomonadota > Alphaproteobacteria > Caulobacterales > Parvularculaceae > CALLPQ01. The sequence continues at coordinate 24,158 of CAYZLR010000002.1, read as the reverse complement.
TACTCTGTCTACTTCTGACATAATTAACCATTCTACCCATATTAATAGATTTTCCAGTAAATATATCAGAGTTAGCAACTAAATGATGAAGATTTTCCAGTTGTTCTGAAGTAGATGTAGTTGTCCCTGATCTTGTTGCATCTAAAATAGAATGAATACCTACAATTTCATCGTCTAATTCTATATAACCATCTTCTCTAAGAAAATCGTCTACTGGTATTTGTATAAAAATTTCTTCTATACCATCATCATGTCTATCTATAAAATAATTGATAGCTTTATTAATAGCGTTATCTAAATGGACAACATCAAGTTCCACATTAATTACTGGAGCTCCTAATTCTTGAAGAATATAGTCTCTTAATTGCTGTCTAGATCTTAATTTGAACATTTTCTATATATTATGATAGGTTTATTATTTTTTCTATATACTATTATTTTATTTTTCATTATCTTGGATCCACGAATCTTTCCCAATCCATTAATCTTATACTGCCTGATGCGACATCAAATCTTGCTTCAGAATGTTCAACCCATAAATTCCACGAAATATTACTATTTGTTTCTGGTAAAGCAAATGTTTGAAGATGGTCCATTTCTATAAGGATATAACCATTTCTTAAAATAGAATTATCAAAACTATATGCATCTGCTGGAATATATCTTTCTAATCGTTCAGTGTCAGAATTATAATAAACAACATCCCAATTTACGTTTACTCTAGAGCCGTCGAGGTTAATATCAAATTCTCTTCCATCGGCATTTCTATCCTTATAGAAAATCTCAAACTCAAAATTCTCTCCTCTTTTTAAATCTAGTCTATACCTTTTCATAATATTATTTATCCTTTAATGAAAACCAATCAACAAATGTTAATAGTCTATTTCTTATATAATTACCAACTGAATTTTGTTCATCGTGATTAGATAAGTTATAATCCCAAACTTCTTGAGCTATTTGTTCTAGCGTATATCTGTCTCCGCCAACTGCTATAGTATTTGAAGAAACAATATTTTTAATTGTTACGTTAAAATCTCCACCGGTATCGACGAACGGATTACTTTCGTCGTCACTAATTATATTTCCAACAACTGTTAAAATGTGATTTCCTTCAAAAGGTTTAATTTTCCAATTATTTATCAATACTATATATGGCGCAATGAAACTCCCACCACCAATGGGTTGCCCACCAACTGGTGTCATAGCATTTGCCCACTTAGCTCCCTCATCATCTAGGACCCAATCCTTATATCTACTATATATATCCTGAACATTAATTTCAGTTGTATTAGGATCTAATTCTATTAATCGAGCATCCCCTTTAAAAGTAAGCATTTATTTTATAATTTCCTTTTTAGCTTTTGCTAAATTTCCTTCTAATTTAGTTGCTTCTTCAATAGATAAACCTGTGAACGCCGATATAATTTTGCCTTGAAATAATCCCATATCATCTAATTGATTTATAATTCTATTAATCGTTAACTCTATAGAGTTAATTTGTTGAGATGCACTGTTAGCTCTCTCTATAACAAAATCTATTTTCTTTACCATTTTATCGGGCGAAGTGTTTCTATCAAGAGCTATTTGTTGTAAATCTCTTAATGATTGTACTGTTAAATCGGCATTATTCATAATATTTCTCTTATTTTAAAAATTATATTATTATTTATTATGGGTTTAGATAGACACCATTACTATTTAGAGGTATTTGAATACTACTATCAGTTGTAGGTACAATAAAAGGTCTAAATATAGGACGTAATACATTATCTATTATTACTATTATAACTCCTTGATTCGCTGACGCTTCAAAATTAAAACTAGATGAAAAATTATTCTCTATTCCAGCAACCAAAACACCAGCGACTGGTTCTAGTAGTGTTCCTGTATTATTAAAAATTCGTATTTCTTCGCCGTTACCCAATAATTCATTAATAGTTATTTGAATAGTATTTACAATATTAATTAAGCCTGCAGTTTGACCAGGCTCGCTCGTTGTTACAGACGCGGCGCCAATAGTATTGATATTGACTATACCTGTTCCTATATTAATGATATCATTAATATTAGCCGAATCAACAGTGAAATCCGCATCGGCTGAACCAGCATCAACTAATATAGTACCGCTTGGAAAGGACATATTAGATATAAGATCGAAATCCGCCTGATTTCTCAATGTTAAAATATTTCCATTAGCAATAATTCCAGTGAATTGATTCCCTATCAGACTATTTTTAGGATTAAATGTTATTGTTGTTCCATTAATATCAAAACCAGGACCAAAATCTAAAGTATATTCTTTAAGATCCAGATTACTTCCTGAAATATCTATTAACGGTCTATCAGCCGCCGGTATCTCTTCATTTCCAGGAATTGATTTCCAGGCTCTTGATCTATCATATAAATCATCTACATTAAACTCAGTAAAATTTAATGCCACTGATTCATTAGGTTCGGTAAATTCAGGTTGTACTGGTAAAGTTATATTAATCTGAGTACCACCTGCTCCCTTTAAAACCACATCTGGAACTAATTGATATCTGAATCCATAAGCCCAAATATGAAAATCAAATCTATCACTTGTATCATTTGATTTGCCCCGGCGGTCCCAGGCGTACCTACCAGTGTTAATAGAATCGTTTGCACTGCCAAAATTTCTAGCTGCAAACTGATTAGCTATTCTAACTGGAAAAACAGATGAACTACCGCCTGTATTAGTTAATTCAACATATGTTCGATCACCCGATTCATCAAATAAGTTTCCTTCTTCGTTATATATTCTGCGGTCGCCGTTATCAGTATCCCGCATGAAAATTAAAGCATTAGAAACTGGTTGATTATTTGAATCTTGTATATTAAATTGAATTTCTTGATCAATTCTATATGAGCCAAAAGAACTATTATTACCTACTATATGAGGTCCAGAATTCAAATTAGATCCGCTTTCTGAATTAATTAAATAGCCTCGTTGGCCTTGCCAATGTTTTCCATCAACAATATTACCGCGCCCACCTCCTCCATAGTTTCTAATAAAAACATCTTCATTTGGTGTCGCGCTGGACCAAGCCAAAGAGCCAGTACAATGAGTAGGTCTATACCCATTTAGTTGTTGTTGGGTACCTACTACAGTGAAATCACCATTTATGAAATCAAAAGATTCTGATATGAAATCATCGGTTTCTTGTCTAATTTGATTCTGTTCATTTTGAGTTCTAAATAGGAGTTTGGCCTCTAAACTATAAATTCTAACAGTCACATCGTCGCCATAAAATCCGAACTTTCCGCCTTCTAGAGCAACAGTTCCACCAAACCAATGTAGCGTGGAATTATCTTCAAAACTTACTCTATCAATAAATGAACCAACCGTTTGAGTATTTTCAAAATCTATAGCAGTACCAATAGAATGTCTACGGAATCCTAATTGATCTATAAATCTACCAAGAACAAGGATTCCGTTATTAATTACATTAAATAATTCGGTAGTTCCATCATAACCCATTAATAACATTTCTACTTCTGGGTCTATGAAAAGTGTTCCCGTGATATTTAATTGCCTATTACCTGAAGCAACATCGTATACAGTTTTACCTAAAACTTCACAGACATTTACTCCAGCTATAGCCTCTAAACCTTCTAAAGTTCCTTGGCCGCTTTGAGTTATAATATTGCCACTTAAGGACCAATTACTTGGGCCTGTAGGAAAATTAACGAAAACGTCACTAGCTGGAATGAACTGATATGGAGAAGGAGCTAATACATTAACAAATAATATTTCTTGGGTAGTATTATTGTCTATATCAGTAACAGTATATGTTACGCTATAAGTACCAGTGACAGCAGTGTCAACAGTATCACCTGTTATCACTATTGAACTTGTTAAATCACCGTCTTCGACATCACTAGCAGTTACAATAGGAGCAACATAAACATCACCCTCAGTTAAATTAAGAGGATTATCACCAGGGATGTTTATGGTTGGAGGATTTCCTACTACAGTGGATGTAGTAAATATTCTAAACTGTTGTAGACCTATGTCATTAGAAAAGCTATTAGGTGTATCCCATCTAATTCTAAATCTTAAATTTGAAGTACTACCGACGTTACTAACAGAACCTGAATCAAGTACCCAAGCATTATTTCCATCAGTTGCGGCTATTGTTGTAATTACCGTCCAATCATTATTAGTAGTAGTGGTTGGATTCGCACTTGTCGAATACTCTATAATTAACTGAGCTCCGGCATCAGCGTCTTTACTATTGAGTAATTCAAAATTTATTTCTTCAGTAGCTAGTAATGATTCAGCAGCTACAGTAGATACTGACCATGTGCTTGATGCTACTGGACCTGATGCTTCTGTAACAATATATCCAGCAAATCCTGTGTCTGGGCCTGTAGGCCCAGTTCCATTTGATGTTGTTCCATTTGTCTCGAAACATATATCACCATTAGTGTTGGCGTTAGACAAGTTACCTTGAACGGCGCCAGCCCTATCAACAATATCCCATTCACTATTAACAATAGTTCGAACATCAAAATTATAGGTTCTATCAAATGCCATCTTATTTTCTTATATGTTTAGTAATATTTATCAAAAAAGGGAGCACGAGGCTCCCTTTTCTTTAAAAATAAAATTAGATTATGGATTTAAGTATACGCGTTCTAGTCCTGCTACGAAGTTAACTGAGTTTGCAGTTGATCGAGTCAATGTGCCTGTTGTCAATACATATTGAGCGGTACCTCTACCTAATGCGATACCTGTATATGGTACATCTGTTCCAGGTGAGCCTGTTCCGCGCTGATCATTACCATCATAGTCGTAGTTGAATGCAATAGTAGCGTTACCCAATACATCACCAGTAATATCACTAGAACTGTTATCTTGTATTAGTGTTGCGCCTGCGGTATCATAGTCGTTACCTGCATTATCTCCCGCGTCATCATTAGTGAAGAATAGGAAGTACTTAGCATTAGCATCAGCTTGCAAGTTACCGTTAAACTGTAAATTACCCGCAGCAACGAATGGGAACTGTCTAGCACCGCCAGTCGAATCGGTGAATGTAATACTGTTTGTATCGATAGAGTTGAAATCATCAATATAAACGCCCGGTTCTGTAACTAGAGTATCACCAACAAATCTCAATAGATCATCAGCTGTTTCACCTATGACTGTTCCTGAGCCATCATCAATATCAGTTGACTGACGTAAGCTGAATTGTATTTTTTCGTATACATCCTCTTTAGCTGCTCCTGATGCTAAATCATCAGCGTTAGCATCAATTATTACAGTAAAAGGATAATATACTCCGCCGATTTCACGTTCACCTTCATACGGAGTCCAAGTAGTGTTAATATCTGATCCGCCAGCTAAATCTGAATCATCGCCGGAAGCTGGATTAGTGTCATCATTATTAATATACCAACGACCATCTACAGAAGACCGAACAACATCGCCAAATAAATTTGTTCTTCCAGCTTGCCAATCACCTATAATATTAACTAAATCGCCATTAATATCGCGTATATAAGAAATATCAACATCAGTATATGGAGCTTGAGTACCAATATTGGCATCCGAATCTATATAATTTAAATCGGTACCATTTGATAGCGGTAGTGAATATTTTCTGAAAGTCATACGAGTAACACCAGCCTCATCTGTAGGACCTTGTTCCTCAATTAAATCATATGAATCGAATAATTTATTTTCTTCTCGTAAAAATACTTTAAAATAACCGCGTCTGTCATATCCATCTCCATAACTTCCATCTCCATTTGGATCAAAAAGTATTTGAACAGCTTGATTCACTTCACCTGAAAAATCAAACGCAGTGGCAGGTCCATCAAGCTCTTGTTGATAATATGCTTGATCTGTTTGAGCATCGAAGGCTCCCAGAGATCCAATATTTGTCCACATCTGAACTATATTACCAGAATCATTACGAACAGCCCAGCCAGCATCTCTAATTAATTGTTCTGTTTCTGAATCAGCAAAGGTCCATCCATTAACTAATTCGAATTGTTCTGCTGTAATAGGTTCGAATGGAAATCTGAATCTAATTAAATTTAAATCAGTACCCCACTCTTCTAGAGTGAATGAGTATAAACACTGAAGTGTTACTCCATTAGTTGCTGAACTGCCAGTGTTATCTATAGCACCAGTAGAAAGCAGTTGAATAGTTTTAGCTGTTGTATCGAATACAACGTCTGTAGTCTGTTCGATTAAATCCGGGTCTACGATTTTTGGCATTGGTTAAGTTCCTTTTATTATATTATTATTCTTTTTGGATAAAATCCATAATATTATTTATAAAAATTTAGTATGTATATGTAAGTCTGTCATCCCAAATTTTATTATATTGATCGCTTCCATCAGCTAAATCCATATCTGGCTCAAGTAAGAAGCTTTTTTCTATCCTACATATTCTCCATATAGGTAAAGATGTATCAGTACCTAAACTATAACCAATCAAAACTTCATCTAAAGATATAAAATCTAATAATCTAGTTTGAGGTTCAGGTTGATTAGATCCTCCTCCATTATTATTTACTATAATGATATCATTGATACCAAAATGGAGTACATCTTGAGTATCAGAAATATTTAGAATTTCAGATTTTTCTTCTATTTGAAGAGTTTCGCTATTATTAAATATTTTAAATTCTAAACTATCTTCAGATACATTAATGTTTTCAACTAATTCATTAACAGAAATAGTTGTATTTTCATTTGTTATATTTAAATTATCAGACATTAGTTTATAGTTGCATCAGGAAGTACAACTAACTCATCAACTAAAAATGTAGTTATTATATTTTCAGGAGTGCTAGGAACAGATTTAGATATTCCTATTTGATATGTTTGAACACTTAATTTTTCTGTCTCAGAAGCTAATAAAGTAAAAAATACTAATCCATTAACTGGGTCGTCTAAATCATTATTAGTTGGCCCAGCAACCACAGATTTAGATATAATAGCCCTTGAATTAGGATCAGTTAAACTTTCTTTTATTGTTACTGTGAAAATAAAGCCGGTAATATCTAAAGCTACGCCATCTTTATCACTTAAATTAAATTGCCAAGTTTTGGTGTCACCTCTTCTTATAGGTGGTAATCTTTTAATAGTTTTAGTCGCCATTGTGTTGTTTAATTACTCTCTGGTGAATCTGATCTCTTTTTATTAATATCTCTAAATCCCTTTTACAGGCTTTAGCGATTGCTTCATAATTTTTATTATCTTTTTCTGAAAATTTATCACATCGTCCAACAAACTCTTCTAAAGGTTCTATTTTACTAATTGTTGGTACTGGTATATTAACAACTCGAACATTTTGTTTATTATTTGGACAACCAGCTAAAATTAAGCAGCTGACTAAAATTAAAAACTTATTAATCATTATTTACTCCTATAATATAATCTATAGCATCTTGACATGAGTTTATATCTAGATCTCTATTTTGAATATCATTATCTAGATCGTTTAATTCTTTAGATAATTTTCTTGATAAAGCTTTATTTGAAGCTTCCTTTTTATCGTTAGCTTCCTTAAGTCTTTTTACTGCGGAATTTTGTTCTTCTATTTTAACTGTTAATAAAGATTTTTCTTCTACTAATTCAGCTATAGTTTCCTCTAATGATTTTTTGTCATTTGTTAGCTTACTTATAGTTCTTTGATCTTTATCAAACCAAGAAATCGGCGGATAAGAATCCAACTGATTATATATAGCAATAGTTAAAAATACAGATAATCCATATCTAGCGACAAATGACCAAATTAAACTAGCCATCTTCTTCCTCCTGATCGGGTTCTTCGTTTCTGTTTCTCTTTGTAGATCTATCTCTATATCTACTTCTTGAGCGCCTTTGGTTTCCACCATAATATCTATCTCTTTGTCCAGCTAAAAAGTCATTTTTTCCTACATTAGTCCATTCAATTTGTGGACCCCATGCTCTCCCTGATTTAGCATAAAAATTAAATATTAATGCTGCTGTTCCCCAAATTGCCATAACAAATGCTGATTGTTCTGGAGTGGGTGATTCTAAGTCCATGAACCATAAACTAGTTTTTAATATCATATAAGCATAAAATGCTAAAACAGCTCGTGGAGCCACTCTCCAAGCATCTATAATTTCTGCCCAATGTAAAAAGAAATCTTTTATTTTATCCATTCTAGTCATATTAATATTTATATAGTTTACTTTAGGATAAATTTAAAATATAATATCAATATAGAAATAATTAAGGTATGAATTATGAAACGCAGAGAATTATTAAAATGGTCTACTCCGGTTATTGCAGCAGTTGTTTTGCCTGCTCACGCTCAAACATCAATGGAACCTATTCCAGTTCCATTGCCTGAACCAGAGCCAATAGAACCTGAAGTTCCAGATGAGCCAGTACCTACTCCAGATCCTCAACCTGAATTTTCAGATCCGGAAGATTGCACTGTTCCATTTATAGAACCTGGGCCTGGTTTTAGTCAACAAGGTATGTGTAGAGCTAGAGGATTAAAAGCGGCGGCATTAGATAGACGAGCCACAGCTTTATTTAATAGTACTAGACCTGTACCTGAAGGATTTCCTAGTAATCAGGAAAGAGCATGTGAAGCTATACGGAATTACAAGTTTTGTGGTTTCACTGAAGATCCAGAGTCTAGGTTATGTAATGCATTAAGACGCCAAGTCATAAGAAATGGCGATCTTGCGGTTAATATAATAGGACCTTCTTGTAATTAAGTAGAAATTCTTGACCCATTATTACCGAATGTGTTTACAGTAGGTGAGGAGGTCACACCGCCGCCTGTTACATTAAAGGTACCTATTGAAACTAAAGTATTATTTTGAGCTAATACTCCTATTTTTGGATTGGTTGCATTTTTATTAATACTTACAGAATTAAAGTACCCTAAACAATTTATCATAGATATACCATCTAAAAGCTGAGAAGTAATAGTTAATGTTCCGGCGCCCAATGCGCCCTCCAATATTCGACAATTATCAAGAATAAGTCCAGCAGTACTTACCGACGGCGTGGCCGAGGCCGTTCTCGAAATTATAAGATCGCCATTTAATATAAAACTTCCGCCAATAAAATGGAATTGAGCATTATTAGTGAATCCTGATTGAAACAATGAAGAATTTCTAAATGTAATTTTACAATCAGTGGTTGTAAAGAGTGTGCAATCTCGGAATCGAATATCAGTTATTTCTACTATCGAATCTATAAATTCAACGCCCCCGTCTCCTGTTCCAGGAGCAGCTAATGATCGTACTGTTCCTATACTGTCAGAAAATATATTAACATTAACATTTCTAAATGTACTTATAGCTAAAAAACCGTGATTTGCAGAGTCGATACATCTAATATTGACAAGGCCCATTGGCTTTACCTGTTCTACACCAAAAGCAATCGCTGAAGATAGCGCTGAAAAATCAGCACCGGAACCGGAACCGCCTACAGTTATTTCTATTTCATCTAAAGGAGAAAAAGCTGCATCGATATCAGCGAATCTTTTATCAAGAGCGCTTGGATAAAAATTGTTAGCAATAGGAAATAATTCGACCGATTCAATAAATATAGTTCCTGATATAACACACTCAAGAATTAATGCATCATCAACATTAGCTTCAGGTATATTCAATTCTAATAAAATTATTTGATGATTTTCTATTAAAGGCGAAGAAGATAAGTTAGGTTGTTCTATTAAATCCGAAGCATTTATAGACGATGTTGATAAAATAGTGGATCCTGATTTAATATTATATACACAAGAACCTCCAAATTGATTAGATAATGAAGTTTTAACTGCAATATTGCCACTATATCCATTATTATTAATCGGTTGACTAAAGTTTGCACTGAAAAAATCATGTAATGGAGTTCCGCCATTAATAACAGTACCAACCCAAGCGTCATCATTAAAATCATTAATGATGAACGAACCACCTTCATTTAAAGATGCAATTATGTTATCTGTTATAGAATCATTTTCTGATTTAGAATAAACGTCAAGAAAGTTTCGGGTTTCTTCTGGGTCAGAGCTATAAACAACTTGCCAAAGTGCTGAACCGCCTGTTAGACTAACCAAAGTATATAATCTGTTAACGGATCCAGTTTCAATCCAAAAATCTCCTATTGTATAATCTACATCTGAAGATAAAGGACTTGTGATACTTCTCTCTATTAATGGATTATTTTCAGCATTCGCTATAATTTCATTAACAACTTCTCTGAAAGTTTGAAAAGTATCATTTTTTACTAAAGGTGTTGGCATCTAATTATCCTTTTTAAGATTTTGATCTATATTATAGACTAAATTAATAATAGTCATTAATAATTTTTCTTGGTTTTTCTGTTCTTGTTCTATATTATTTAATCTAGAAATAACATCCTTTTGGAATTGTTTTTTAGATTTTCTATTAACGTAGGCTTCACTATCTTTAGCAATTAATCCTACGTTATTTGAGTTTCTTTTTAAAGTGTCTACCATAATTATATTTATTTTAAGATAAAGCTAAAACTCTAAGTTCTTTACACTTAGATATTCTAGCTGCATCATTGGTTCTATAATCAATTCGAACAGCATATTGAGTAAATTCTTCTCTAATATCGTCTTCTGGTACATAAGAATATTCATTATATCTTGTTGTATCGACCGAGCTATCAATCTCTTGTTCTAATACCATAGGCTGCCAAGTTTGCTTTACATTATCTTGTAAAATGGAAGTTAGCGTATGAAATTGTACTTCACTCCAAGCAAATCCTGTACCAGGTGATAAAGATGTATTACCACCAGCTGTGTTATTAGATAAATTAGATTTCCAGAATTTATTATCGAAGAAAACAAATGATGTTCTATTATTATCTTCAACTCTATCATATGTAGCATTTTCATCCCATACTTCATAAGTCTGTCCATCAAATTCTGTATCATCAGTTACTATCACGCCGTTACCAGCAATTAAACCATTTGCAACAAAGTCTGCCTGATTTATAAATGAAGATATATTAGATATTTGTTTAACAAAAAATCTAGAATCAGTTGAATTTATATTAGTAGAAATAACAGATCCTTGTAATGACACAGAAAGATCACTAGCTATATGATAAACATATAATCTTTTTCCTTCGAATTCTCTAATAGGAGCTTTAGCATTATCATATTCTACAAATTTAGGTACAACTTCTCCAATTCTATAATACACTTCAATATCTGAACCGTTTTCTTTTTCAACATCAACTAACAATCTAAGATCATCTGCTGCATCAGCTAAAGTTGGCGTTTGTGAAATATAACTTCCAGCGTATAAATCTGAACCTGAATCAACTTGAGTAAAATTATTAATAACGATCGCTGAATTTCTGTATCTATGAACAACTGGAGAAATATTTTCTCTATCAGTAATCATACCAACGATCATTCTTAATGGCGATGTATCTGAATTAAATGTAGTTTGATTACTTAATTCGATATTTTCTTTATTTGTTATTTGAGAATACCCAGCAGTAGACAAACTAGAAGCACCTGAAGCAGCAACCGAAAAGAAAACGTCAGTTGAAGTTCCATCAACTTCTAAAGTATCTATATTAGGCATAAATGCTGTAAAATTTTGATCTACAGGATTCGCAACTTGTTGGAAAAATATATTAGTTGGATTAATATCAAATTGACATCTATTAATTTTAAATTTAATATCGCGTTCTTGATCAGCATTCCAAGTAAAAGCATTCTGAGATTTAAATAAAGAACCAATATATGGTTGCTCAGAAATAACTTTATTTGTTAATAAATCTATACCGCCTGTCTTAGCTACAAAGACATTATAATTATTACTATTAGACTTCATAACAAATGAATATTCGGCTAAATGCTCTAAATATATAGGATCACTGAATTTAAATTCAGTAGAAACAGAACCGTCAGTAGAAACATTAATATCTGCTGGTAATAAAGTAGTCTTAGCAAATGGTAAAGTAAATGTAGATGGATAACCATTATCATTTGCTACTATTTCTAGAGATACAGGAATATTTGAATCTTTAGTTTGAAAATAAACTTCAACTGAATCAATAAATACTCCACCTTCTTCATCTACGAAAAATGATTCAGCAATAGGATCATATGGTCTACTTCTTTCTTGAGTAATTTGAGTACTTGATCTAGAACTAGAGCTTGTTAATGTTCTAGTTTCACTAAATGTGCTTGTTGATACTACTGGAGTTTCAACAGATAAAATTTGTCTTTCTTTAGTTTGTAATAAACCTGAAGCAGTATATGTCGCTTTACTTTCTGTTCCTGGATTGTTAACATCATCTATAAGAACAAAATCTCTAGTTCCAGTTTTAAATTGGCCTGCAGGTATTACGAAATTACCAATAAGTGCTCCTGCAGCATCAGTAATCAATGTACCAGTAGGATTCGTTGGATTAGTAGATGTACAACTATTAGTAACATCAACGCCATCAAATAAAGCAACTAATTGTGTATTAGGTTTAAAACCGGTTGCGTTAAACGTAACACTTCTTGTTCTAATAAATGGCACGACACGAGTATCGACTACTCTGGTACCTAAATCTCTTTTTACCCATTTAGAACCGACATTTAATCTTGATCCAGTTCGGCTCTGTCTATCCTTTCTAGTTGTTACTGTCTGTCTTGTTCTTTCAACTAAAGAAACATTAGATAACCATGTACCATGAGGACCTTGTCTCCAATTTGATCTATCAACAGATGTACTAATAACTCTACGTTCTGTAGAAGTTTTAGTTGTAGTTCCAGACCAATTAGTATTCCACGAGTTCCATTTAGTTCCCATGAAATTAGCTGCTCTTCTAAAAGCATCTACATTTCCATCAATAGAAACTGTTACAGAAGGCTTAAATTCCGTATCAATCCAATTATCTGATGGCGGAACAAGCTTAATATCTCCATACCACACGAAAACATTAAATGGATTTACATTAATGGTTTCACTAGCTCTAGGCTGATCAATCATTACTGTAGGTGTAAAAGCTAATGTTAAAGTATTCTCATTAACAGAGATATTATTAATCTGATTAGGCCAATCATTACCGCCTATTAAGTATGCTTCTTGCTGTGTTATAAGATCAATAGAGTCAACAGTAAATGTAGGTCTTGCTTCTTGTTCTTGCTCATCAATAGCAACTAAATAATCTGGCGATAATGTATCACCAATAGAGTGGTCTTGAAAAGAATCAACTAATATACCATTTTTGAATTTGTTGTTACCATCAGCATCTAAAATAAGCAAAGAATTCGTTTCATTTTCTACTAATGATAGTGCTGTGTAATATTCTAAATCTTCAATACGCTTTTCCAATCGGCCGATATCTCTCATAGTATATCTTTGAGTATCTTCTAAATTGACAAGAACTTCTTCAGAATTTCTAGTATATCCAGGAAGATTTAAAGTATAAAGAGTTAATGAATTTGGTAGATCATTGGGTTCATCTGTGAAATCATTAGGAATACCATTAGTTACTCCAAAGTTTCCTTCAGTTGTGATATAAATTTTATCAACTCTAGGTAAATAGTAATTGTAATCTAAAAATAAAGCGCTTTCTGGTGCAACAATATCCGTTCCAGATGCAAGATCATTAACTGATCTTCTGAAATCTAAGCAATCACTTATCTGGTAATCTAATAAACCATCTTGACTTCTATAATTATAAATCCTTGAATAGATATCAGCATAAAAACCTTGATTAGTCGCGTTGATATATGAGTTTACTGAAAAATAATCTCCAGTTCCAGAGTGTGCGAAATATCTATATACTATATCATATGTTTCATTTGCTGCTAATCCAGAAATACTACCAAAATCATAAAAGAAATCATTTTGGCCGTTATTTAAATTAATTGAATTAACATTGATAACTTCTGCTGCCCCTGAAGGATCTCTTATAAGAGATACTATTTCAAAGATATCAACATTAGTTAGTGTTGTATTACCATTAGCATCCGTCACAAACTGTGCTGGTACTTCTGTAATAATTTTTGTCTTTGGATTAGCAGCAGTATTAGTTTTTGTTATTTGTGATGTTATAACATCAATAGAAGTAATAGCTGGTGATATATTAGATAGTGTTAATGTTTGAAAATCCGGTCCACTCACACTAGCTAAAGCTGTAGATGTTAAATCTGCGCCCGAAATTGAATCAAAAACAGCAACGACGGCTGATGAACCACCAGTGGCAGCGAAATCTGTGAATTGATCGCCTGAATCTATAACAAAATCATTACCTACTTTATTAGTATAGCCAATATATGATCTTTGAGTCCTGAAATTTGTATCATTTAAAACAACATCAGAAACATTATCATTATTTAGAAATAATATAGCGGCAGGATTTGGTGAAATACCATATAATGACTCTTCAACTGTACCTGTTAATCTATCTTGCTCTAATGCTCTAGTATCAATATTAACTATTTTAGCACCATCAATAGAAGTAATAGATCTTACTGATGAAAAAATAGCTTGAGAGTCTGCTATACCCGAAAGATATATTCTAAGCGATGAATTAATTTCATATAAACTCATAACTCTTATAGTGTTGGTAGGAGCTATTTCAGTTCCATTACCATCTATATCAGAAAATAATCTTACTTGTTGCTTTCTAGAAACATCCAGCAGACCACCACTCATAGAATCTACGATGAAAAATGTACCGAAGCTAGAATATATATTGGCGGCATTCGATAAATTGGTAGTTCTTGGTTTATCTATAGTAATAGTTTGAGGAGAAATTGTTCTAAAATTATAACCCTGAACGTAGGCATTACCTGGTTCTAAGACTAAATCTAATTTACTTTCGTCATTTACATTATCTTCTAAAATAAGTGGAAAATTACTAACAGTATAATCACCAGACTCATCGAATGTTCTAGTTGCTAATAAATCTATAATATCAGCATATTGAACTGCATTATGTGTTGAAACTATAACTCCATCTTCAATAGTGACAAATGCATAAAATTCATCTGGAATTTCGCCGGATGCTTCATAAGACGACAGAACTAATTCAGCTCTAAGTCTGTGAGCACCTGGAGCATTTTGATTAGGTGAACCATTTGCTGGATCAACAAGACTTCCATCTTCTCCTTCAGTAACAAATGAATCTTCAAATTCGAATCCAATAACATGACTTCCTGATACGCCATCTTGCTGAACTATAATTTCCTGTTGACTAGTTTGAATAAAGAAACCATTGGCAAATACGATACCTGGATCATTGGTAGCTTTTATAGCTTTACCAATATTATTAATAGTTCCTAAAAGAGTGGTAGGAGAAGCCGAATCTTGAATAGGATCAATATCAATATTTTCATTGATTAAAGTACCAGCTAATGGTTGAATGTATAATTTTCTAAGAGTAGAGTCTACTGATGTAACTCTAAATGTTGCTCCTGAAGTTTGGCCAACGAAAACCCGACCAACCCACGATTCATCTATATTTACTGCATTAGAGTTTACATCGGTAGCATTTAAATCCACAACATCTTGATTAAATGAAACAGAAACTGAAGCATTTGTTATATTTGAGCCATCTTTAAAGAAGTGAGATGCATTTTGTCTAAGTTGATTCTGTAAAATAGATTGAATTTGGCTTAATTCGCGCGCTTGAACAGCTCGTTCTGGAACGAATAAAATTTCAAAATAGTTTTTTAATGCATCAAAGTCATTAAAATATGGAGCTTGATTAGTATCTAACATTTATTACCAGCGTTATATAGATTTCATTTCTTTTTAATATTTATATCACCAGTCTGATATTAAAATATCTTTAAAATTGTTTGGAAAGTTTCTGTTTGGCCCGCATCTCTAGCAATCGGCTTTCTATTTTCAATATGTAACATATATCCAGAATTTTTTATGTTAGCAGCTAATTCTGCGGAACCAGTTAATAGAACATCAGAATTATTTGTTATATCAACTAACAAAGCCAACTGTCTATAAACTATAGATTCTGATATAACTGGATCAGATACTTGACTTTGTATAATCATATGATTAGTTCCTAGTGTTCTAAAAGCCATTGGGTCGCCATCAGCAGTTTGCTCAGTAGTTACTGTTGAATCATATGTTACTGGCATCCAGTTATTTGTTATTAGAGCTTCAAGTGTTCCTTCAATATTATAAAGAAATGACCAAGTATAGCCGTCAGCTGTATCTATAGGTGCGCCGTTGCCTGTTCCTAATGGTTCATTAACCGTGACTGAACCAGGAATTTTAGTTTCTACCTTATAGACATTATTTTCTGAATTTTTAACATAAAAATTTGTAGTAAAAGATGCATCAGAATCATCGTCAAATAAATCAAAACTAGCTCCTACAGACCAATCTATTCTTCTGACAACTGCCGCTATATTAGCTTGCGTAACTAATTGAGCAGCAATAATATCATTAAAGAAATCTGATTTTTCATCTATTGTATTTACAGGTATAGGTGGCGATGCTTCATTTGGCCAAGATGCTACTCGACCAATTCCCAGATATAAATTTCTAGGAGTCGAACCAATAAATGTATTTAATATATTTTCTAAATATAAAGATCTATGATCTTGTAGTATAACTGTTGCCATAATTTTATTCTTTTGAGTTTATTTAATTATTTATTATTAGAGTAGATTCTGGAACTAAATACGCAGGATCATCTGGATTATCTTCAAATGGTGCTAAATCAACATTATCAAACTGTTCAATAGTATCGAACAATTGAGCCCATGGATAATCTTCTTTATTTTCATCTATTTTTCTATATGTAGTATCAAAGAATTCTGAAGCTAATTCTTGTAATATATTTGCTGAATTTTCTTGAGTTAAATTTACTTCTAATATTTCAGTTTCTGTATTTATTACAATAGTAGAATTAAAAATTGTAATATTGACTTCTAATATCACTTCATCAGCAGCAACAAATTCACCAAACAATAATAAGCCTGCAGGATGTATTAATTTTTTAACTAAATCTTCAAATAGCGCTATAGATACTTCAGTTCTTAAGACATATGAAAAATCTTGATAGAAAAAATTATCTTGTAATACTTTATCTGATGATAATCTTCCATCATTATTAAGCCATCTACCAGGTTTTTCTGTTATAGTTTGAATTACACCTGAAATAGAACTATTGGAATTAACATCAACAATAGTTTCTCCTTCAATTAACTCACCCTCTTTAATAGTAACCTCTAACATCGGCGGATCATTAGAAGAGCTGCCGCCACCTGAACCAGCTCCGCCTCCAGAGCCTCCAGTATTTTCAGCACTTACTGTTGTTATTTTCAATCCGCTACCTGGAGAACCAGAATGATCGAAAGAAAAAGTAGGACCAGGAATACTTAATTCAGCATTTATAGATCCATTTGTTGCTAATTGAAAACCGCCAGCTCCGTTGACAAAACCTGAACCATTTGGAAATTGTTCATTTTGTAACACAGGAGTAAAATTAAAAACATCAACAGTTTGGCCCTCATTAGTAAAACTAAGTGTTGAAAATTCACCAGCACTTAATGTTACTGTTACTACATCAGATCCGCTAAAACCATTTATTATAACCCCATCCGCAACAAGTTGAAGTGTATCGCCGTTACCAGTAATAGTAATAGTCATACTTGTTCCATTACCATCTATATCAGCATATGATACTTCAGTAGGACTTACTTGAGTTCCTGTTCCTAATGGAACATCAATAGGAACATCTGGAACAGAGTCATTGCTAAAGTCTAATACGATTCTCTCGACGTCAGCTCTAGTATTTGATGTAGTTCCTCTAATGCTTAAATTTCTAAAATCATTTATATTTGAATCATCAACAAGCTGTAAAAAGTATGGTTGAAACCATTTGCCATCTGAAACCCTAAGAATATCATCTCTAGGATAATAAAATTCTACTTCTGCATTAAATATTGCTCTAAATAAAAATTTAAATGATTGTTCAGTTCCTTTAGATCGATAGAATTGTCTAATATTTTTAATAAGATTTTTAATATCTGTTGAAATATTAGAAGAAATACCAAATAGATATTCTGTGGTATGTAGACTTATAAATTCTTCAATAGTTTCATCAATATCTCTATATAAAATCAAATTAGATATTCTGGTATATTCGCCAATATCAACCTGTGCAACTTTTTCACCTTCTAATAAAAATGTTCCAGCGTTTGCTCTAGCTTTTAAAATATATTTGCCATCTAATGTAGAAAATACTACGTCTTCAACTAAATATATAGCGCCACTAGTTTCACCCTTGATTAAGTTACCCTTTAGATCTAATATTCTATCAACTTCAGTATCTAAAAAGTCTATATTTATATATTGACCTTGATAGAATAATCCATTTTGTTCAGGATCATAATCGCCCTCATATATATTTAAAATATCAAATATAATGACTTCATTATATCTTTCTGTATATTCTAAAAATTTCTTTAAGAACATTACAAGCTTAGGGTGCTCCCTAACTATAAAATTAGGAATAAATTGATTTACAAATAAGCTTATTTTTTTATCTGACATTATCGCTCGATCACTGATACTAAAATATTATCTCTTACTAAAATATTATTTCTAAGAGATGTTATATCATTTGTTAAAGGATTAACATTTAGTGTAATTTGTTCATTTATATTTATGCTAGGATTAAAGTTTCTAAATTCAATTAATCCAGTATCATGATTGATTGTTCCTACTTCAGAGTTAAGTAAAATATTATCTCTATATAAATCTATTATACCTGATTGATTTTCTATTAGGCGAAAAGAGTTAAATCCATCAGTCCAAACATTACTATTAAAAGATAATGGTTGTAATGGATTTACAAAATCAAAAACGTATGTTGTTCCTAATGAATTAGGAATAAATTTTTTGCTTAATGAAATACTAGTTAGATTTCCTACAATAGCGTCATTTGAATTATCTATATTTGAAACTAGTCTTGAATAAATTAAATCATTACCTAAATCATTAATATTATCATCGAAAAAATCTTCTATAGATTGAGTCACGATATTTTCAAATTGTTCAGCAAAAAAGTTAGTTTGTGTTCTATCATACGTAACAGTGCTATTAACGTTAACAAACAATAACTCAGGATCAACAATTCTAACTGATATTCCTGTAACTATTTTATCGGCTATTCCTCTTAAAATTTTATCTTTTTCAAAATTCGATAGAGTATCTGAATTATCAGGCTTTATTGACATGAAAACTCTTCCAAAAAACGGCGGAACATTTTCATCACCAGACCATACTGCTAGAGATTGTATGTTGCCAAAGTTTTTAGTTATATAAGCTTTATAATCTTCTAAAGTGACTAATCTATCCTGAACTGAGAATAATCTAGGTGCTAAATTTCTAATGCTTTCAATTGATTCTCTATTAGAACCACCTCTAGAAACATTACTTTGAGTAATAGAAATATTTGATCTATTAATATCATTAATATTTTCAGCAACATTAAAAGAATTTACATTATTACCTTCAGAACCTGTGGTCGCTAAAGTTGTTATACATATTTCATTACCATTATCTAGGGAGCGACCTATTACGCCATCACCAAAATAAAACTGAACGTCGCCGTTAATGCTTTCTTGCCAAAAGAATACTGGAGTATCTGAAGATATTTCAACTATGCTAGTAGATGTTGTAAAAATTTCCTTTGATGCGGAACCAACAAAAGGTAATATTTCAACTTGAGTAAATTCAGTATCTATTAATTCTGGCGTTGCCTCAAAAAGAGGATTAACCTCCGTTGAATTAAATACAAATGAATCTTTTACATAATTACCTTGTCTGAGTGTAATAACTCCTGAGAATGTATTATCTATCTTATTATCTAAAACAAATTGTTCTGTTGTGACAAAAGGTACATTTTTACCATCTCGTTCACCATTAAATGTTATACCTTTAGGAATTTCAAATACAGTTCTAGGATCACCTATAGGTACAATAACTGATATAGTAACTTCAACAAATGCTGCAGTATATTGTCTAGGAATATAGCCTAATTCTTTTGCTCTAGATACTACCGAAGATCTAATTAACGCTGTGTCTAGGAATGTTTCATTAATAGCTTGATTCGCATATACACCATTATAGTGCGCACCATAAGCCATAAAATCAACCAATTTAGATAAAACTGATCCATTAAAATTATAATCAGAAAGTTCTGATTGATTTTCTAAAAATATTTTTAGGTTGTTTCTGATTTGATCATAGTCTAAATCAGAAACATTAAATTCTCTTGCCATTATCTTACTCTTTGTAGTGGTGCTCTTACTGTTTGTCTAGTAGAAGAATTAACAGGGAAAAATGTAACTATAACATCTATTTCTCTGTTTCCGGCTCTAAAATCTACTTCAATTCTGACGTCTCGAGCTCTTGGTTCTTGATATCTAATAACATTTTGAATAGATTTTGTTATCGTGTATTCAGTTAAAGTTTGTGAATAGTTCTCAAATAAAGCATTAGCTATTTGAGAACCTATATTAGGCCAAAAAGGAACTTCATAAAAAGCCGTTTGAATTAAATTTCTTATCGATTGACGTATAGATTCTATATCATCGACTATAGAAATATCTCCAGTAACTGGATGAGCATCAAAATTTATATTAAAGTCTGTCATTATGCAGCGAAACCTTCTCTAGTTTTTTCAATATAACTTGTTTCATGATTTTCAGGAGTTACTCTATTTATATATGTTGAGTTGGTTACATTATTATTATTTATCATAGTTTTTGACGACAGGTTATTAGCTCCGGCGTTTTTAATAACCTGATCTCTTCTGTTATTAATAGCACTATCCATTCGATTTATGTCTTCCATCTTATTTGACGACATAATAGGTTGTGATAAATTATTATAATTAATGCTCAAATCATCAACAGAATCAATTTGTACTCTTTTATCTGAATTAATTCCTTCGATCCTTTTAGTACGTTTCAATGGTTTGATTTCACCAAATACTTCTTTTTGTCTTTGAAGACGAATTATTTTAGCTTCGCGTTCATCTTTAATTTTTTTATCGTTTTTATTAACCTCACTGACATCGTCACCATCGAATACTAAATCGCTGGCTCCAGCTGTCGCAAACGAAAGTGCTCCTTTACCTGCTGCAGCAGCTACTTCACCTGCATCGCCGCCCGCTTGGTATGCCTTATATCCTCTATAAGCAGCAGTACCTATTGATCCAGCAATCGTTAGAGGAATCAAGGCTTTAGAAGCCACTCTGCCCACAACACTTAATAGTTTTGTTCCACCTTTAGCAACTTTACCAAGAGTGGCAGCTGCTCCGCCTGCGGCCGCAGCTTTAGTACCAACCGAAGCAGCTTTTGCTGCAGCTCCAGGACCTTTACCAAATAAACCTTTTATAGAAGCAGGTAATTTTGTAGCTAAAGCTGATAATCCAGTTTTAAATATAGCAGAAAGGGCTCCTAATTTAGCTCCTATTCCAGTAACAATTTTAGGTCCTAATTTAAATATTTTAGAACCTAAACCTACTAACATTTTAAATAATCTTCCACCTAATAAAGCAGAAACTAAAGATGTTAATAATCCAACAGCAGAACCTAAAAGAGTTGTAATTATTCCGAAAGCTGAAGCCGCGACAGTAACAATAATACCTAACATAGGTAATATTCTAGCAAGTAATCCAGGACCTGCTTTAGGCTTATTTCTTCTACCTGTTCTAGTTGCTCTTAGAGCACCAGCAGTTAATAAGGCGTTTTGAACAGGATTACTATCACTATCTTTTTTATTTAACTTTTTAGCTATTTCTTTAGATAATTTATTGATAGATTTATTTGTAATATCAACAACAGTTATTTCAGATCTTTCTAACATTTCAGTCGCTTGAACTTTAGTAGCTTTATTTCTTTTAACTCTACTAGGTTTAACTTTTTCAGTCTTAGGAGCCTCTTTAGTAACTTTCTGAGCTCTAGCTTTTTGCCTTATAGCATCGGCTTCTACTTTAGCTTCTCTTCTTCTTGTAAATCCAGCTTTTAATGATGAAAATAATTTACCTATAATAAAATTTAGGAACTGATTTGTTTTTTCTAAAGCAAATTGTACAGGAGGAAATTCATCAGCTAAACCTATTATATTTGATTGTAAATCGCCAACTGCACCTACAATTTCACCGCCAAGACCTGAAGCAAACTCTTTTCCAGATTCTACTACAGTTTGGCCTATTCTGGTTGAAAGATTTCTCGGATTGATTTCTTTTATTAATTCACCCATTACATCTTTAAGAACATCTAATTCATTAAAGTCAAATGAAGAATCATCATTAGATGCTAGCTCTTCTAATACTATTTGATCCTTTTTGAGTTTTTCTACTAGATCAACTCTTTGATCTACTGATTTACCAGCTTTAGAGTCATTAATAATATCTCTTAATTCTTCTGAATATTCTTCAAATGCTTGAGATGATCCTAATCCTCTTTCTTCTCTAATACCCTTATATTCCTGAATATTTTCAGTTAATTTTCCTTCTAGAGATATAAGAGAATCCTTAAGGCGTCGCGCAAAAGAATCAGAAGATGTACTAAACGCATCTTTGATTTTAGTTATAGTTGGAGCTAAATCTAAAATTTCTATTTCATTGGTTGTTTCTTGCATTATTTTCCATTTCCTTTGTCCATAAAGATTTATATATTTCTCTTTCGAACGGTAACATATCCTGTAATTCGCTTAATGAGAAGTGAGATTCTTTTATCAATTCCCAATTATTTCTATAATAATATTCTATCGACTCGGCCCCTATTTCGAGGCTTATACTAAAAAATCTTCCAGACCCTCATGTTCTATTTTGTGATCTGTTCCGCATTTTTGACATTTAAATTCTTTAACTAAAGATATTCTATCGACATCAGTTATAAACTCGTCGATTTCTTCAATTACGTGAGTGGGTATCCATTCAATAACTTCCCAAACTTCATCGGAAGAAAAATCTTTAGTGTTGTGTACTTCGTCGCCATCATAGATCTTAATAAGAGATGAAACATATTTGTCTTTTGCTTCTTCTAATCCATTTGGTTCAGCTGATTGAACTGCCATAGACCCAAAAGAGTCAAATAAATCATTAGCATTTATTTTAGCAAACTCTAAATATACTTCTTCAGTTATTTGAAATTTCTTACTATCGGGAGACTCTGAGAAAACAAATGATGTTTCATTTAAATCAAAGTTTACATTATTATGCCAGCCGCACTCTGAGCCGTCTTCCATTTCTGAAAGACATTTATAACCAACTTCTATATATCTACCTGAAGATATTTTTAACAATTGAAGAAAAATGAATTCAACGTCTATCAAAGGTATTTCATTTACTTTAATGTCTTCGGATATACAAGCCTCTAAAACATTTTTTAATGTAGAAGATATGGTATGTGAATCATCTGAATTCATTCCCATTTGTATCGTGTTTTGCTCTTTAACAGTAAAAGGTCTTACGTTAATGATATCTTTACTTTTAGGTAATTGAACTCTGCGAGTTGGCAGTTTAATAATATTTTTTAATGACATATAATTTTAAAGTATTTGGTACTGAGTATATGAAAAAATTACTTGAAATGTTTGTATTTCGTTCTGTGATTCATAAGATTTATCGATTGATCCTATAGACTTCGGAAAGCAATTTATATATTTTACTTCCAACTTATCAGCGTTCTCTTCATCTTGAAACGAGATGTTGATGTCTCTTACATATTCATCAAAGAAATTCCACGAGCCATCCTGAATATTAATAATTTCATTGATCCAAAGCTGAAATTGTTTACGTATGTTATAATTCGAATCAACGTAAAAAGTTATAGCTAAGTCTTCAAATACTATATCAGTTGCAACGTGGTGCATCGGCGGATAATGTCTATTAGGAGTTGTGTTGATATTTAAAGCAGGAAGATTACATTCACTAGCCAATAAATCCTCAGGAATGCCTGGAATTTCTACTTGGAATCTATTTCTTCGGGCTAATCCTTGTCCAAAGACTCTATTTTTAATATCTTCAATATCCATAATATTATTTATCATAAATATTCGTATGGCAAGAAAATATCATCAGGGCAAATTTACACCTAAAAACCCTAAAAAACATCATCAGGGTAAATTTACACCTAAAAACCCTAAAAAATAT
>CAYZLR010000001.1:0-156995 GCA_964479275.1 uncultured Caulobacterales bacterium | reverse complement strand
TTCTTTTTTCGCATTTATTACAGATCAACCGGTTCCCACAGACACGCAAAATGCTGTAGAATGATCATGGTGAAAAATATGTAAATGCGATGATGCTTCATCGCGATGATATTATTTAGATGCAACAACGACTTTAGGTGCGAAGATGACAAAATCTTGCGATACTCTTTATGAAGTCCATTGTGGGTTTTCTCTAAAAAGAAAGTTCATGAAGGCTCTCTCGGCAATAATTGTTGTCACAAACTTGCTCTGTCTTCCAGCCGCTGCGCAAGAACCCAGCTTTGATGAATGGCTCAAAGGGTTTCGCGCCGAAGCTAATGCTGCCGGGATTCGCAATGACATTTTGGATCTTGCATTTCAAGGCGTAACACCACAACTGCGCGTTTATGAGCTACTCGACAATCAGCCAGAATTTGCCCGAGGTATTTGGGACTATCTTGATAGCGCTGTATCCAAAACCCGCGTCACCAATGGGCGGGATAAATTTGCAACTCACCAAACCCAACTCAATTCAATCGGTCAAGCTTATGGCGTTGATCCAGAAATTATCACGGCAATTTGGGGATTAGAAACTGCTTATGGTGCCGTTATGGGAGATCATGACACCATCCGCGTATTGGCCAGCCTGGCGCATAAAGGACGCAGAAAAGGCTTTGCACGCAGTCAGTTAATTGGCGCTTTGACAATATTGCAAAATGGCTATGCGACAAGAGCTTCCATGCGCGGTTCATGGGCCGGAGCGATGGGGCACACGCAATTTATTCCGACCACCTACCTCTCCCACGCTGTCGATCATGATGGTGATGGTAAGCGTGACATCTGGACTAATCTGGGAGATGTTTTTGCCTCAACAGCGAATTATCTAGCCTCATCTGGTTATCGCTATAATATGCCGGCAGCCATTGAGATTTCACTCCCCGATGGATTTAATTTTGCGCTGACCAATAGCGCTCGAAAAGCCCTTGTAGAATGGTCAGCCAGCGGTATCGTTGCCGCAAATGGCAGCTTACTTATTGGTCAGTATGATCCCAATTTGCGCGGCAAGATTATTGTTCCCGCAGGTGCAAAGGGCCCGGCTTTTATGGTGTTTGAAAATTTTGACGCCATATTAAAATATAATCGTGCAACATCCTACGCCTTGGCCGTTAGCTTATTATCACAAAAAATCAATCGTACAGGCGGCGATGTCGTCAAAGCCTGGCCAAGAGAAGACTTGCCACTCTCACGCACCCAACGCAAACAACTACAACAAGCCTTGAGAGATAAAGGTTTTAACCCTGGTCCTGTGGATGGCATTATCGGCGCGGGGACCAGACGTGCATTGCGGCAATGGCAAATCAGCGCAGGCCATCCCGCCGATGGTTATGCCTCAGTTAGCGTCTTACAACAAATCTTGCAGTAACCATTTTGATATCACATTCAATTAGAAGTGTTCCATCAGGTCTGTTTTAACCTGTAGTTTTGCGCTAAACCCAACCCACTAATTTTTGGGCGTTTCGCGAATAAGAACATTCTGGCTTCACTTCGGCACCGGTTGAACTGTAA
Source organism: uncultured Caulobacterales bacterium (assembly GCA_964479275.1). Lineage (GTDB taxonomy): Bacteria > Pseudomonadota > Alphaproteobacteria > Caulobacterales > Parvularculaceae > CALLPQ01. Next base: position 155,450 of record CAYZLR010000001.1, on the reverse strand, counting down.
AATGCTTCAATAGAGCCAATCCCAGCCTCTCATTGATGGCGATTATTCGCAACAAAACGTCCGAAAATATAAACTCAGCGGCACGCTCTAATTCCATCAGAGCGCAGGTTATAGATGTGGAGAGCACGACAACATGGCGACTTTTAATATTCGACTCGGTGCCGATATTGGCGGAACTTTTACAGACGTTGTTCTTGAGGTCGGCCAAGACCAATATTCGACAAAGGTATTGACCACTTACGCTGCGCCTGAAGATGCAATCGTGGAAGGCTTACAACAAGTTTGCCAAAAAGCGCAGATTCAGCCCTCGCAAATCGAGCAAATTATTCATGGCACAACACTGGCAACGAATGCATTGATTGAGCGCCGAGGGGCAAAAACAGCCCTGATCACAACCCAAGGGTTTCGCGATGTCATCGAGATGCGCACGGAATCTCGTTTTGAACAATATGATTTGAACCTTGAATTGCCTGAGGCGCTTATCCCTCGTGAACGTCGCTATACTCTCCATGAACGCATTGATGCCCGAGGCCAGATTTTAAGGCCTCTTGAGCGCGACGAGATTTTAGCACTCACAGAGAAAATTCAAAAAGCAAAATTTGAAAGCGTTGCAGTTGGCTTTCTACATGCCTACAAGAATTCCGCACACGAAGAAAAAATTCGTGATATTTTAGTAGAAAAAATCCCCGGTTTAATGGTTTCAATTTCGTCTGAAGTCTCGCCACAAATGCGCGAATATGAACGCTTTAATACGGTCGTTGCCAATGCTTATGTTAAGCCATTAATGAAAAGCTATCTTTTGCGCCTGCGTGAACGCTTAAAAAGCATTGATGTCACTTGTAATGTTTTTTTAATGCATTCTGGAGGCGGAATAATTTCGATTGAAAGCGCTGCGGAATTTCCTGTACGATTAATTGAGTCTGGCCCTGCAGGGGGGGCCGTATTTGCAGCACATATTGCAGATCGTTACAATCTGGATAAAGTTTTATCTTTTGATATGGGGGGAACAACGGCAAAAATTTGTCTAATCAAAAACAAAACACCAAAAACCAGCCGCGTATTTGAGGTTGCGAGAACCTATCGTTTCAAAAAAGGCTCTGGCATGCCGATCTCGATTCCAGTGATTGATATGGTTGAAATCGGCGCTGGCGGCGGCTCTATCGCACATGTTGATGAGTTGCAACAAATCCGCGTAGGGCCTCAGTCAGCGGGCTCAGAACCTGGACCGGCTTGTTATGACCGCGGCGGCGATCAACCCGCCGTCACAGATGCAGATTTAATTCTTGGCAAACTTGATCCGAATAATTTTGCCGGCGGTTCCATCCCGCTAAATACGCAGGCAGCCTCAAAAGCACTCTTAGAAATCATAGGCAAACCCTTAGCCATGGACGCCACAACTGCCGCCTACGGCGTTAGCGAGGTGGTGGATGAAAATATGGCGAATGCGGCGCGCGTTCATGCTGTAGAAAATGGCGAAGACCTCTCCCACTATACCATGATCGCTTTTGGAGGCGCTGCGCCTCTTCATGCCGCGCGTTTATGCGAGAAGCTGGGCGTTGAACGATGTCTGGTGCCACCAGGCGCCGGGGTTGGTTCTGCGATCGGATTTTTGCGAGCGCCCTTCAGCTTTGAAGCAACCAGGAGTCATTTTATGGCGATGGATGCTTTCGATCCATCTTTTATTAAAAAAATCTTTAGTGATTTAAAAACGGAAGCGGTACAATTTGTTCGAGACTGCGACCCTAGTGTTGACATTATATCTGACTACAAGGTCTATATGCGTTACAAAGGTCAGGGCTGGGAAATTCCTATTGTTTTGAAACAAGAGGATATTCATAAGCCTAATGTAGACTATTTTAAAAATACTTTTGAATACGAGTATCAATCGCTTTTTGGCCGCTCCGTTGAGGGTGTCTCCATTGAGATTACCGGTTGGGCGGTGAACGCAACAACGCCGACAAAAAAAACAAACCCTGTGCAAGTAAACACCAAAATACGTGACGCGGTCATTGGCGGGGATCGCATATTGTTTGATGCGGCACTTAGAGAGGCTTGCCCAGCTCAACTCGTAGAGAGAAAAACAATGAATACTGGCGATGGCATTAATGGTCCTGCACTGATTATTGAAGATGAAACAACGATTATCGTGCCTACAAGCCGCAACGCTGTCGCACAAGAAGACGGTTGCATTGATTTAATGCCCCAAGCAATAGACACGAATAGAGGGGCGGCTTAAAATGTCTGATAAAAAAAGCGTTACTCACCAAGTTATGTGGAATCGATTGATATCGATTGTGGAAGAACAAGCTCAAGCATTAATCAGAACAGCCTTTTCAACATCAGCGCGCGAAGCGGGTGACTTATCTGCAGGTATCTATGATACAAAAGGTCATATGCTGGCTCAAGCCGTGACTGGTACGCCAGGTCATGTCAATGCGATGGCCGCTGCCGTTGGCCATTTTATTGACCATATCGGTAAAGACCGTATTTGTGAGGGCGATGTTTATATCACCAACGATCCATGGCTTGGTACAGGCCATTTGCACGATATCACAATTGTAACGCCTTCATTTTATCAAGGACAGTTAATTGGATTTTTTGCAAGTACCGCGCACATTGTCGATATTGGTGGGCGCGGATTTACCGCGGATGCCAATTCAATTTATGAGGAAGGGTTGTACCTGCCGATTATGAAGTTTTACGATCAAGGCAAAGTCGACCAAACCTTGATCAGCATTGTGCGAGCCAATGTCCGCGAGCCAGATCAAGTTGTGGGAGATTTTCTGGCTCTCGCAACATGTAATGAGACAGGTCATAAACGTTTAATCGAAATGATGCATGAGTTTCAACTCAATGATATCGAGGCGATTGCAGAATTTATTCTTGATCATTCTCGCCGAGCGACACTTGCATGCATCAATAAACTTAACCCCTTAGCCCATCAAGCCAGTGGCGAAATGACGATTGACGGATATGACATACCCGTCACGTTAAAAGCGAAAATTGAAATCGAAAAAAACCGGGTGAGTTGTGATTTTTCTGGAAGTTCTGGAATTGATCGCCAAGGCATCAATGTCCCATTGGTCTATACCCAAGCCTATGCGTGTTATGCTTTAAAGTGTGCGATTGCGCCCCATATTCCTAATAACGCAGCGTCTCTTGCCCCATTTGAAATTACAGCGCCAGAAAATTCTATTCTCAACGCCTTACACCCGGCTCCCGTAGCCCTTCGCCATGTCATTGGACACATGATCCCCGATGCCGTTTATAATGCCCTGGATCAAGTGCTCCCCGAACTTGTCCCTTCTGAAGGTGCCGGAACGATTTGTAATTTTCAAGTTTCAGCGCGACCACGTAAAATACATGACACTGATCAACTATCCAGCGATGAATTAAACGCCATTAAAAATGCAACGCGCGGCGAAGTTTTAACATTCAACTCTGGTGGTGCCGGCGCACGGCCCTCCCTTGATGGCTTAAACGCTACAGCTTTTCCTTCAGGGGTTATGACGATGCCCGTTGAAGCCACAGAGACCGCCGGTCCGGTTATTATTTGGCGTAAAGAATTGCGCCCAGATAGCGGCGGCCCGGGAGAGTTTCGTGGCGGCCTGGGGCAATATATGGAAGTCGGCGTTATTGAAGGGCATGAATGCGATTTCTCTGCCATGTTTGATCGAGTCGAGCACCCAGCAAGAGGCCGCCATGGCGGAAAAAACGGATCACCAATGACGATTGCCCTTGATAATGGCCAGCCATTAAAGGGAAAGGGCACACAATTCATTCCTCATGACCGCAAAGTGTGCATGGCATTTCCCGGTGGCGGCGGGCATGGTAATCCCGAAAACCGCGACATAAATGCTGTACACAGAGATTTAGCAAGAGGATATATTAGCGCAGAACATGCACAAAAACACTATCACCTTGATGACAAAACAATCCGTGACATTGAAGTGAAAATTGTGCACGGCGAGGATTTAAATAAAAAATAAAGGCGACAATGTAATGAAGAAAATTATCTTAACTGGCGCTGCTGGCAGGCTTGGATCATATTTGCGCGAACCCCTGACGAAATTAGCTGACGTTTTGGTGTCTTCAGATAAAGAAAAGGATATTGGTAAACTTTATACCGGAGAGATCTATCAACAAGCCGATCTTTCAAAACTTGATGATATGCTCAACCTTTTAGAAGGGGCTGAAATGGTCGTGCATTTCGGCGCCTATGCGGATGAAGGGCCATTTGAAGATTTGCTAGGTCCCAACTTTATCGGTGCTTATAATATCTGGGAAGCCGCTTACCGGCATAAACTTCGCCGTGTTGTTTATGCCAGTTCCATTCATGCGGTTGGCATGTATCCAAAAAATCAATTCATCGACACTCAAGTTCCCCATCGCCCTGATACATTTTATGGCTTAGCAAAATGTTTTGCAGAAGATTTGGCCAGCCTTTATTGGGATAAGCGCGGCCTTGAATCGGTATGCATGCGGATATTATCCTGCGCGCAAGTCAACAATCCCCGCGCCGTCGGATCATGGTTATCTTATGATGATCTGGTCCAATTAGTAAGCCAATCTATTACCACGCCTGTGACCGGGTTTTCCGTTGTGTATGGCGTTTCAAATAACGATAGGACACCTGTTGACAATTCAAATGCTAGTTTTTTAGGCTATCGCCCCAAAGATAATGCTGAAGAATTTGCAAATCAGGTTTTTGCGAAAGCGTCGCCCGCAAATCCACATGATCCAGGAGAGATGTGCCATGGTGGTCCGTTCGCCTCAGTGGAGATCGGCCATAGTGGTGTCGCGAATATGAATATTATCAATGACACCAAAAAAAATGATGACGCTTAAAGTAACGCTGCCATTACCCATGGTTTTTCAATCATAAACACGCCATTATACAACACTATGAATTTTTGAGAATTTCGAGAACGCTTTGTCTGCGTTTTTCAAAATCTGTTTTTTGATGAGGAAAACACCCATGGTCCAGGCCACACAATTTGAAGTTCAGAAAAAAGACTTAAATCAATCTCGCCTCGTTAAAACACAACTGGCCGACTTAAGAAACGGTGAAATTTTGGTGGAAATCGAGCGATTTGCATTTACAGCGAACAATGTCACCTATGGCGTCGTTGGCGAACGTATCGGTTATTGGAAATTTTTCCCCCCGCTAAATTCCAATCCATCTGCTCAAGAAGATTGGGGAGTCATTCCTGTTTGGGGCATTGGGGTCGTTGCCCAAAGTCGATGTGATGACATCAATGTTGGCGAGCGTTTGTATGGCTATTTTCCCATGGGATCTCATTTAGTCATGGCCCCAACAAAGGTGAAAGACGCACGGTTTATGGACGGTGCACCGCATCGCTCTGAATTGCCCCCTGTTTACAATAATTATAATCGCTTGAATGCCGATCCCCATTATCAAACTACAATGGATGATGAACGCGTTTTATTGATGCCGCTCTATGCGACCTCATATTGTCTCTATGATTTCTTGCTCGACAATAACTGGTTTGGCGCTGAACGCGATAAGATGGGCCAGATCATAATGCCTAGTGCTTCTAGTAAAACCGCTCTTGGTTTGGCTTACGCACTCCATGATGATGAAAAAGCACCCGCACTTGTCGGATTTACTTCGAAAAGTAATGAGGCGAACGTAAGGGCCTGTGGTTTGTACAATAAAGTATTGACCTATGATGATTACTCTAAGCTGGATGCGGATCGCCCCAGTGTCATCGTTGATATGTCTGGCAATGGCAATTTTTTGAGTGCACTTCATAAACATTTAAGCAATCAAATGCTCTATTGTTCTAACGTTGGCGTTACCCATTATCATGATAATGAAATGGGGCCTGATTTTAACCGGGAACGCAGCGCTATGTTTTTTGCACCCGGTCATATTCAAAAACGCAACACGCAATGGGGCCCAGGGGTATTTGAGAGCAAGGCACTTGCGTTTTGGCAAAAAATGGCTGTTCGCAGCCGTAGCTGGCTAAAAATCACACAAGCCAGTGGCCCAGAAAAGATTGAAGAAACTTACCGTGAAGCTCTTGCCGGTGATGTTCCGGCGAATGAAGGGCGCATTATTGTTTTATAATTTTCTCGTGGATTTACGAAGAACTTTATCAACCAAATCTGAAACCAACTGTTTTCAAGCCAGCAATCGCCCCATCTGAGCGATTGACGTGCGAGGCTTAAGTGAGGCACACTGCGGTAAATTTTCCGTTGCAAGTCAATCAATTGAGAAAGGTATACAGGAAGTGCGCTTATCACTATCAAAAGCTCTCTCTTTCAGTGGCAGTCAAAGACTATTCAAAAAAACGCAAGGAGCGTTTCTCATGATGGCTGGGCTCTCATTAACACTCACCGCTTGTGGTGGGGGCGATACAAAACCGGTCGAAAGGACCCCAGTAGCGCCCACCGTTTCAGAGGTGAGCGAGCCCGAAAATCCTGCAAGCAAATCTCTATACGGAATACCAAAAGCCTCTATTGATACGGCGTCTTTTCGCGAACGTGTCGCAACTTTGGCTTCCGATGAATTTGCTGGGCGTGCTCCCGCCACACAAGGAGGCGCAAAAACAAGGTCATACCTTGTAGAAGAAATGCGCAAACTTGGCCTGAACCCTGGCAATGGCGACAGTTATGAGCAAGCAGTCCCGTTAGTCGAAATCACGACGCAAAATAATTCCTCGATGAATATCAATGGTAAAGCGCTAGCATATGGTCCTGAGGCTGTGTTCTGGACTAAACGCGTTCAAGAACAGGTTGATTTTACCGATAGTGATCTCGTCTTTGTAGGCTACGGCATAGTTGCCCCTGAGTATAATTGGAATGATTATGACGGGATCGACGTGAAAGGCAAAACAGTGGTGATCATGGTCAATGACCCTGGATTTGCGACACAAAATCCGGATGTCTTTAACGGCAAAGCCATGACCTATTACGGACGTTGGACTTATAAATATGAAGAAGCGGCTCGCCAGGGAGCGACAGCGGCAATCATTATCCACCAAAAAGCACCGGCGGCTTATGGTTGGGGCGTTGTTGAAGGAAGCTGGACAGGACCACAGTTAGACCTTGAAAGACCTGATGGCGGGGCTAGTCGTATTGCCATGGAAGCCTGGGTTCAAGAATCTATCGCCCGCGATCTTTTTTCCAAAGCAGGCTTAGATTTTGATACCCTCACGAAGGCCGCATCCACAAGCACGTTTAAAGCGGTTCCCATGACCGGCTTGCAAGCTAGTGGGTCTCTCACTAATTCTATACGTCGCAGTAATTCGGCGAACATTGTTGGTGTTCTACCAGGCACAGATTACCCCGATGAATATGTTCTGTATATGGGCCATTGGGATCATCTGGGTACGGCCACGGGTTCTGGTGATATCATTTCCAATGGTGCTGTTGACAATGCCACTGGTACTGCAGGAATTCTAGCCATTGCACAGGCCTTTGCAGCTAATGAAGAAAAACCAAAACGCTCGATTATGTTTCTTGCTGTGACTGCCGAAGAGTCCGGCCTTCTTGGTTCAGCGTATTTTGGAGAAGACCCACTCGTGCCTTTTAGGCAAATTGTAGGCGGCATTAATATCGATGCGATTTTACCCACACCGATCACAAAAGATATTATTGTTATCGGATATGGCTCTTCAGAACTCGAGGATTTGATGCAATTAGCAGCTTCAGAACGAGGGCTATATTTACGCCCCGATGCTGAACCAGAAAACGGCTATTTTTATCGCTCAGACCATATTTCCCTCGCCAAAAAAGGAGTGCCGATGATTTATTCTGACAGCGGCATTGATTACGTTGTGGGCGGAGAAGAAGCTGGTCGGGCTTTTCAAGCTGATTACACAAAAAACAGATATCATAAACCAGCTGATGAATATTCGCCTGACTGGAATGTAGATGGTATTCAACAAACGCTGGAACTTTTTTACGAAACCGGCGCTATGATGGCGTATACGAATATTTGGCCAAACTGGTACGAAGGCAACGAATTCCGCGCATTGCGAGATCAACAACGTAGTAATGCCAAATAGCTTATTTGAAACAACCGATCAAATACGTTTAAAAAAAGCTGCCGGCTCACATTATTGAGACGCGCCAAACAAAGACTTAAAGCACCTCCACTTCAAAATGAATCGTCGAGGTGCTTTATAGTTTTACAACCGTTGAAAACCCCCCGAAAATAAGCCGTGCCCCGTCAAAAAGCATAGGATCATTTTCGGGGTTCATCCGCGGGTCTTTTATCATTTTTTCCATAGCCTCGTTTCGTAACCTTTTACTAGGCCACTCAACCCAAGAAAAGACAACGCTCTCACCCTCGCGGGCATGTACCGCTTTTTTAAAGTCAGTACTCTTACCATCGGGCACATCATCGCCCCAAGACTCCATGACCCGCAAAGCTCCATATTCTTTAAATAGAACATCAATTCTATTTGCATAATCGATAAAGGCTTGTTTGTTCCTATTCTCTACGGCGAAGATGAATCCATCAATATAGCACATTATTGCCCTCCTCTTTTCTGAAACTATAGCATGATTGCGCTTTATTCGGCCATCAGCTAGTAACCTTGACCAACCGTTTTTAAAAACGTGCCGCAAAATGCGTTTGCAGGCGTGTTGGCAATCATACAAAGATTCAACCCAGAGCAAGAGTACCAATTGCACAAATCATCTTGCTCTAAACCAAGGAGAATACACCGTGTCTAGACTTGCTAAAGACTGCGCCAATATGGAAGAAGTCCGCGCAGAAATAGATCGCGTTGACCGAGCCCTCGTTGATTTGCTGGCACAGCGCTGGAGTTATGTTGACAGGGCCTGGTTTTTTAAACGCTCTCCCGAAGAAGCCTCAGTGCCCTGGCGCAACAAGGATGTGGTGACAAAAGTTGCTGAACGCGCAGAAAAAAAAGGCATGCCAAAAGAAATGGCAGAGAGCTTATGGCGCATGATTATTGGTTTTGGTATTCAATATGAAGAAGAACGGCTCAGTGAACACAAAGAATAAGGCCGTAATTAGTGAGTTTTAGGTTTTTTAAGCTCAATGGTTTTGGCTTTATCCTCACCGGTGAAGAATGCAGACTCACGAAACTTTCCGACCTCTAGGTTCACCAAATTCGCTTGGCTCTCCCAAACATCACGCAAAATATAATTCTCTATCGTTATCGCTTTAATGCGCTTTTTGGGGATTTCAATTTCATCATAAATCCAAACATAAGGGCCATCAATCTCGACACCAACTGGTTTAAGCGCCAAAGGTTCACCCTCAAGGGAAAATATAAAATTTGAACGCACATAAAGAGCGAGCTTTTCCATATCTTCGTCGTTTGCAGTTAGATCTGCGCTGCCCCACTCTTCTTGCACAGCATGCTCTGCATCGTGAAAATAAAGGCGATGCGTCACCTCAATATTACCGCTTTGCGGATTAAACAAAATTTGTGAGATTGCAACTTTTTGCTGATGCGCAAGCGCTGATAATGGCCCACCACCCCAAATAGACAGCATTAAAACACACATCAATAAAAAGCCAGCGCCGCGATTAAAAATCCCGGCGCTGGTAGATTTTAGGCTACGGCGATTATTTCTTATCGTCGTCATCTTTTTTTAATTCCGTTTTTACGTCCTGAATAAGATCCCGGTTTGGAAGTGGGGGCTTTCTATCATTTTTAAAAGCCTCGATTCGAGAGGGAAGAATACGGCGTGGGAAATAGTTATTGTTGAGATCCACATCCGCAGTTTCGAGACGCGGGTCTAAAACGATATCTTTTATTTCCTTATCCCGTATCAAGAGTTTGCTCACGCGCTTATGGTTACGGCGCCAGATTTCAGCAGGGATGCGATACATTTCTTTAGAGTTATCAGCATATGTGATCTCTAAAATAATCGGCATTACAAGGCCACCTTTATTAGAGAAATTCAGAATGTAATAATTCTCGTCATCTTTAATGGCGCGCTCTAATGCTTCGCGTTCCCAATCCTTGAGTCCTTTTAGATAAGAGTTATAGGAATTGCGATCCTTGTTGGTCACTAAGTAAGCGCTGTTATTGTCATAGAAATCTTTCAACCAAGGCTTATCATTTATGCGAAACCGCTTTTTCTCGTTCCGGTTTCGCTCATCCGTTAAAGACGCTGGCGCTTTCAACTCCTCTTCTTCAAGTAACTTATGTTCAACATCGGGGTTTTTGGTATCAATGCGCAACTTCGTGACATTATCAAGCGAGATATCAACATGGTCAGTGGTATAGAACCAACCATGCCAGAACCAGTCGAGATCCACACCGGAGGCCTCTTCCATGGTGCGGAAAAAGTCTGAGGGTGTAGGGCGCTTAAACTTCCAACGATTGGCATAGGTCTTAAATGCAAAATCAAAAAGTTCCCGGCCCAGAATTGTTTCTCGCATGATATTGAAAGCCGTTGCCGGTTTCCCATAGGCATTATTACCAAACTGCAAAATACTTTCTGAATTGGTCATAATTGGAACTTGGTTGGTTGATTTCATATAATCGACCATCCACCGCGCCTCACCACGGCGAGAACGATAATCTGGATCCCACTCCTGCTCCGCGATGAATTGCAAGAATGTATTCATCCCTTCGTCCATCCAGGTCCATTGCCGTTCATCAGTATTCACGATCATGGGAAAATAATTATGTCCAACCTCATGAATAACGACGCCGATCAAGAACCGTTTTTCAGCTGCAGAATAAGTGCGCTCCCCATCATCTTGTAGCTCTGTACGCGGACCATTAAAAGTGATCATTGGATATTCCATGCCACCAACAGGACCATTTACGGATTGTGATGTCGGATATGGGTAATCAAAGCTCATCCGTGAATAAACTTCCATTGTATGGATCACGGATTGAGTGGAATAGCGCGACCATAATGGCTCGCCCTCTTTCGGGTAAAATGACATTGCCCAAACAAAAGGCATTACATCGCCGCCCTGCTCATAACCTTGCGCATCCCAAATAAATTTACGTGAAGAAGCCCAGGCAAAATCACGGACGTTATCAGCTTTAAATTTCCACGTTTTAAACGCGCTTGACTTTGACTTTTCAGCAGCCAAGGCCTCATCAGCAGTTACAATAAAAACGGGACGTTCGGCGTCACGGGCGCTCTCGAGGCGCTGCTTTTGTGTCTCGGACAACACATCATCAGGATTTTGCAAAAGTCCCGTTGAGGAAACGATATGATCTGAAGGGACAGTAATTTCAACTTCGTAATTCCCAAACTCAATCGTAAATTCACCACGCCCTAAAAACTCTTTATTATGCCATCCTTCATAATCGGAATAAGCGGCAAGACGCGGATACCATTGCGCCAAAAGGAAAATATCGTTTCCATCATCGAATTTCTCGTAACCTGAACGAGCAGAAACTGCATTTTCTTCCACCATATTGAACGCCCACCCCAACGTGAACTCCAAGCGTTGTTTGGGACGAAGGGGCTTTGGCAAATCAATCCGCATGAGCGTCCCAACGATCGTATAGTTCAAATCACGACCATCAGATGATTTTAAGGAGTTAATTTCAAAACCAAAATCATTGTCTTTTTCGGCTTGATGTTTACGCAAGGCAGAAAAAGAAATCCGCGCGGGGCGATTGCCCGTTGCCGAACGCGTTGCCGGCGCCCGATTCCCAATACCCCCGAAATCCGCTGAACGCTCCGCAAGACTATCTGTGCGAAAGCGATTTTGATCAAGCTGCATCCAGATAAACGGTAAGCTGTCAGGAGAGTTGTTCGTGTAAGTGATGGTTTCAGTGCCAGAGATACGGCGTTTTGTTTCATCAAGAGAAACAGCGATTTTATAATCCGCTTGTTGTTGCCAATAGGCAAAGCCTGGTGCGCCGCCCGCATTTCTATAGATATTGGGTGTAGGGAGCACTTCCTCTAACTGGCGAAATTTATCTTTAAAGCTACCCTTGGTTTGCTCCACAGGGAACTGAAATCCATGTGCGGCCAATGAGTTGGTGGCCAGAACCGTCATTAACAAGCCCAGTAATTTGGGGCGTGAGGGCACGATGGTCCTTAACAATTGTGATATAAAAACTTGAACATGAAGAGAGAGAAACCTTCTTAAAGAAAACAAAGTGCGCAGCATGAAGCCTCCAGCAAAGCGAGTTTGTGGCCATAATGGTATCAGTAAGCCTATTCAAAAGCCTGCTGATTTAAAAGCGACAATAGGCGATGATACACGCAACGCAAGAGGCAAAAACCAGGATGCCCGCAGTAATTATTCATCCTTTGAAAAAACGGCAAGCAATGCAGACAAAGCCCCCAAGCCTCGCATCAATATTGACCCGATTTCAATTCTTATCGTCAAAATTATGATTGCGCTTGAGGTGATTATCGCCATATTGCAGTTAAAACGAAAGTTGCGCGAGAAATGTCTAATTCCATCACTATAAACGATATAAAAGATGCCTCAGCCCGGCTTGAGGGACACATTATGCGCACCCCTCTGGTGAAAGCAGAAAAGCTTTCTGCGCTCACTTATGCCGATATTTGGCTAAAACTGGAATGCCTTCAATATACCGGATCCTTTAAGCAACGTGGCGCATTGAATAAATTGCTACAACTCGATGATGCCTCGAAAAAACGCGGCGTGATTGCAGCATCAGCAGGCAACCATGCCCAGGGCGTCGCATATCATGCAACACAGCTTGGCATTCGCGCTGTTATCGTTATGCCCGAGACAACCCCAGACGTTAAGATTAGAGAGACCAAACTTGCTGGCGGTGATGTTGTTTTAAACGGCGCAACATTTGACGAGGCAAATACGCATGCGCAACAGCTTTGTGATGATCAAGACTTGATTTTTGTACACCCGTTTGATGATCTCGATATTATTGCGGGCCAAGGTACGATTGCGTTGGAGATGATGGAGCAAGGCCCAAAATTTGATAGCTTTCTGGTGCCTATTGGCGGCGGCGGGTTAATTGCGGGAATGTCTGCAGCCATCAAAAACGCAGATAAAAACGCTAAGGTTCTTGGCGTTCAAGCGGCTTTGTTCCCGTCAATGGTCAACGCGCTCGATGGCGGTACGCGCCCCACCGGCGGAGATACATTGGCAGAAGGCATTGCGGTTAAAAAAGCCGGGCGCATTACGCGCAACATTATTTCTGAACTTGTTGATGATATTGTGCTTGTTGATGAACGTAGCCTTGAAAGAGCGCTCAGTTTAATCATGAACGAACAAAAAATTCTTGTTGAGGGGGCTGGCGCGGCTGGACTCGCCGCCATTCTCTCCCAACCCGAGCGCTTTAAAGGGCAAACCATTGGCTTGGTTTTGTGCGGGGGGAACATTGATCAACGTCTTTTATCAATGATTTTGATGCGAGATTTGGCTCGCTCTGGCCGCCTCGCACGCTTAAGGGTCCAACTGCTCGACAAACCCGGACAACTCGTCCGGGTCGCAACAATTGTGGCAAGCCAGGATGGGAATGTCATAGATGTCGGACACCACAGAACCTATTCAGATTTGCCTGCAAAAATGACGTGTATGGATTTAACCATTGATACTCAAGGTCAGGACCATCTGGACCGAATACTGAAAAATTTGAGAGATGAGGGGTATGAAGTTGACATTGCGGCTTATTAAGCCAAACAAGTTTCTGATATTAATCTAAGGTTATTACGAATTAAAAAATGGCTCACCAGGAAGAATTCTACCGTATTCAGCAATTGCCCCCTTACGTATTTGAGGAAGTCAATAAGCTAAAAGCGCAATTACGCCAAAATGGACGCGATATTATCGATTTAGGTATGGGCAACCCAGATATGCCTACGCCGTCTCATATTGTTGATAAATTAACCGAAACGGCACGCAATCCTAAAGCCCATCGCTATTCTGCATCAAGAGGGATTTCAGGGTTACGCCAAGCCATGAGTCGTTACTACAAACGTCGGTTTTGCGTTGAACTGGATCCAGATCGACAGATCATTGCCACCCTTGGCTCGAAAGAGGGGTTTGCGAATTTAGCCCAAGCAATTACAGCACCAGGAGACATCATCCTCTCGCCCAATCCAGCGTATCCGATACACGCTTACGGGTTTATCATCGCTGGTGGTGTCATCGAGGCTATTCCAGCTTTGACTCCGGAAATTTATCTGCAAGGGCTTCATGATGCTATCAAGGCGAGTAAAACACCTCCCAAAGCCATGGTTATCAACTACCCATCAAACCCAACCGCGCAAATGGCCGGGCTGGATTTTTATAAAGAAGTGGTTGCGCTGGCAAAACGCAATGGCGTTTTAGTCCTCTCGGATTTAGCCTACAGCGAAATTTATTTTGACGAAGACAATCCCCCTCCTTCAATTTTTGAAGTCGAGGGCGCCATTGATCTTGCCGTTGAGGTAAACTCACTCTCAAAAACATTTGCGATGGCAGGTTGGCGCGTCGGCATGGCCGTAGGGAACGAGCGCATGATCAACGCTTTGACCCGCGTCAAGTCCTACCTCGATTATGGTGCTTTTACCCCGATACAGGTTGCCGCTGCTGCCGCTCTTGACGGACCGTGGGATTGCGTCGAGGAGATAAGGGCGACTTACAAAACCAGACGTGATGTCCTGATTACTCAGTTTGCAAATGCCGGATGGACAATCCCCTCGCCCTCTTCTTCAATGTTTGCCTGGGCCAAAATTCCCACTCAATTTGACGCGCTAGGCTCAGTTGCTTTTGCTAAAAAATTGATGGAAGAGGCAGACGTTGCCGTTGCTCCTGGCCTGGGTTTTGGCGAACATGGAGACGGTCACGTTCGAATTGGACTCGTCGAAAACGAACAACGTATCCGACAAGCTGCTCGCAACATTAGGCGCCTACTCCTTCGCGGTGATTAGCATAAAATTTTAATTTTACCTCGAAAAACAAACCGTTTAACTAAAAATATTCGAAATAGAACGAAAAACAGTACTTATTTTGAATTGGTATTGGGTTTTCTCTTGTTTCCGCCCCTTATCCGTGGTGTATGCCGATACTTATATTGCGTTGCGATATTTTAAAGCAGTTTTGTCTTGATTTCGAAACTTAGGACAAAAGACGCAGATACACAAAATAAACAAAAAGACTAGATTGTTAGACCAGTCAGTCTGCGACCGGCATGAATTAGGGATCAACGCTTTATGGCGAAACCAAAGATATCAGATGCGATCACCAAAGGCCCGGCGAAAGCACCGGCAAGAGCCATGCTGCGCGCTGTTGGTTATGATGATAAAGATTTTGCCCAACCCATGATTGCTGTTGTCAATACATGGTCAACCATTACCCCGTGCAACATGCATTTGGGGGATTTAGCCGAACCGGTCAGAGAGGGTGTTCGCAATGGCGGCGCAACCCCTATCGACTTCAACACAATCGTTGTTTCTGACGGAATAACCATGGGCGGGGAAGGCATGCGAGCCTCTCTCATCTCGCGTGAGGTTATCGCAGACTCAATCGAATTAGCGGTGCGTGGACACTCACTTGATGCGGCTATTATTTTAGTCGGCTGCGATAAAACCTTACCTGCTGCCGCCATGGCCCTTGCTCGCATGGACATTCCTGGCGTCATTTTTTATGGCGGCACCATTATGCCCGGTAATTGTAAGGGTAAAGATCTCTCCATTCAGGACGTTTTTGAAGCCGTAGGCGCCCATGCGTCTGGCGACATTGATGATGCAGAGCTTGGTGAAATTGAACGCACAGCTTGCCCGGGCGCTGGTGCATGTGGCGGACAATTCACAGCAAATACTATGGCGATGGCCCTCGCTTTTTTAGGACTGGCCCCTATGGGCGCGGGGGATCCACCGGCGACGGATATTGCTAAATTCGCCGAGGCCAAGCGGTGCGGTGAATTGGTGGCAAAGCTCGCTCATGAAGGCATCTCCGCGCGTCAATTCATTACGCCAGACTCTCTTAGAAATGCAGCAACAGCGGTTGTAGCCAGTGGCGGCTCAACCAATGCAGTGCTCCATTTAGCAGCCATCGGTATTGAAGCGGGAGTGCCATTCTCTATCGATGAATTTGACGCTCTATCACGCATCACACCCGTAATTACAAACCTGAAACCCGGCGGGCAATACCTTGCAAAAGATCTCTATGAAGCCGGCGGCGTAAGGCTTTTTGGGGATCGGTTACGTGAGGGAAAAAAGATTGTCGATACGCCAACCGTCAGTGGTTGCACCTTATTTGAAGAATTTGCACTTAACGAAGAAAAACCCGGACAAAAAGTCGTGCTAAGCGTAGAAAAGCCTATGAAAGCCACCGGGGGCTTACGTATACTTTATGGCGATCTGGCACCCGAAGGCTCTGTATTAAAAACAGCAGGATATTCTGATGGCGCTTTTGAAGGGCGGGCCCGCGTTTTTGAATGCGAGGAAGACGCATTTCAAGCTGTATCGAGAAACGAAATCGTAGCCGGTGATGTGGTGATTATTCGCTATGAAGGGCCAAAGGGCGGGCCCGGCATGCGAGAGATGCTAGCTGTTACCGCCGCCGTAGCAGGACAAGGTCTTGCAGGTAAAGTTGCCATGATTACCGATGGCCGTTTTTCCGGTGCCTCACATGGATTTGTTATTGGCCATGTTGCGCCAGAGGCAGCGAATGGAGGACCGATCGCATTAATTGAAGAAGGCGATATCATCAAAATTGACGCTGAAACCCGGCGCATAGACGCCGATATTGATTGGGAAGCGCGACGTGCAGCCTTTAAACCTCGTAAGTTAAACAAAATGGGGGGGGCATTTGATAAATATGCCCGCTTGGCTGCATCAGCTTCAAAAGGCGCTGTGACGGTTGATACAGAACACTGAATATTAAAATATAAAGAATTGCTTAGAAGGAAAAAAACATGACGGACCCAATTAAGATTTACACTGAAAAAGATGCTAATCCTACGGCAGTCAAAGACTCACCTGTCGCGGTGATTGGGTACGGCAGTCAAGGACGGGCACACGCTTTGAATCTCAAAAACTCAGGATGTGATGTTATCATCGGGGTACGTCCGGGCGGTAAAGGCGATATTCAGGCAAAAGCTGATGGTTTGAAAACCTTGCCAGTTCGTGAGGCTGCAAAAGCTGCCAAACTTATTGCAATTTTAACACCTGATATGTCTCATGAAGAAATTTTCAATGCTGACATTGCCGACTCTCTAGATGAAGGTGATACATTGCTCTTTGCCCACGGATTCACTGTGCTTTATGGCCGCGTGAAAGCACCGGCCAATGTTGATGTGATTATGGTGGCGCCCAAAGGGCCCGGAGACTTGGTACGACGCGAGTATGAGCGCGGAGCCGGCGTCCCCTGTTTATTTGCAATTCACCAAGATGCATCGGGCAAAGCTAAAGAACGCGCCCTCGCCTACACGTTTTTAATTGGCGGAGCGACTGCAGGCGCACTGGAGACAACATTTAGAGAAGAAACCGAAACAGATCTCTTCGGAGAGCAAGCCGTTTTATGTGGCGGTGCTTCTGAATTGGTTATTGCAGGATACGAAACGCTTGTAGAGGCAGGCTATCGTCCCGAGATTGCTTATTATGAATGTTTACACGAACTAAAATTAATTGTTGATCTGCTCTATGAGGGCGGCTTGGCGAAAATGCATGAATTCATTTCAGAAACAGCGATTTATGGCGATCTGGTCTCTGGACCGAGGGTTGTTAACAACGAAACAAAAGCCCGCATGAAGGAAGTTCTTACTGACATTCAAGATGGTACATTTGCACACAACTGGATTTTAGAAAATCAAGCTGGAAAGGCACGCTACCATGCGATGCTCGACAAAGATTTAAATCATCCGATTGAAAAAACGGGCAAAGATTTGCGGGCGCGCATGCCCTGGTTACAAGAAGGATCGAATGTTGGGTCTAAAAATTAGACTTCAATAAGACCCTGAATTGCGGGGTTGCCATCGATGAAGGGCAATCCCGTCTCTACGATTGATGTCATCATTAATCGATGTTTTTTTCATCACAGTATTCTAATTTTCAAAATACAAGGCTTTTCCCATGGCTTTATCTTTACTCGATAAACTCTGGCATCGTCATATCGTTGTTGAAGAAACCGATGAAAGCCCAGCGGTTTTGTATATTGACCTTCATCTCATCCATGAAGTGACATCGCCTCAAGCATTTACGGTTTTGAATGAGCGCGGCTTAAAAGTTCGCCGCCCAGATCGCACCATTGCTACTCTTGATCATTCGACACCAACCGTGACTGCGGATGCAAATGGAGATATTCCCTATGCAACCCAAGAGGCCAAAGCGCAAGTTGAACAATTAATCGTCAATTGCAAGGATCACAATATTGAACTGCTCGGTCTTGGCGACCCTCGGCGCGGCATTGTCCATGTCATTGGTCCCGAACTAGGCATGACCCAACCGGGTAAGACAATTGTTTGTGGTGATAGTCACACCTCTACACACGGTGCCTTTGGCGCATTGGCGTTTGGAATTGGCACAACAGAAGTTGGTCACGTGCTTGCAACTCAATGTGTCTTGCAGCGAAAGCCTAAATCTATGCGGGTCAATTTTAGCGGAAAACTCCCCGTAGGTGTCAGCGCTAAGGATATGGCATTGTTAATGATTGCAAAAATCGGCGCTGATGGCGGCCAAGGGTATGCTATTGAGTTTGCCGGTGAGACTGTGCGAGCTCTTTCCATGGAAGGGCGGATGACGCTTTGCAACATGTCTATCGAGGCCGGTGCTCGCTCCGGCATTATTGCGCCGGATGAAAAAACCTATGCCTTTCTGAAGGGAAAGGACTTTGCTCCGCATAGAGAAGAATTCAACCGTGCTGTTCAAGAGTGGCAATCGCTCGCCACCGATGAAGGGGCACATTTTGACCAAGAGGTCGACATTGATGTGAACAATTTACGGCCCATGATTACTTATGGTGTCTCTCCAGATGCCGCCATGGCAGTTGATGGCATAGCCCCTATACCGGTCAGCGCCTCAGGTAAGGAGGCAGCCGCCTATATGCAGCTGACGCCAGATCAACCTTTTTCAACCGCCAAGGTCGATAAAGTTTTTATTGGCAGCTGCACCAATTCGCGATTGGAGGATTTGCGCATAGCTGCGATGATCATGGAAGGGCGACATGTTAAACCCGGATTAAACGCATTGATTGTACCCGGCTCAGAGGCCATAAAAAAAATGGCTGAAGCTGAAGGTTTGCATGAAATTTTTATTGAAGCTGGCGCTGAATGGCGAGAGCCCGGATGTTCTATGTGTATTGCTATGAATGGCGATAAAGGAGCACCTGGAGAATTAGTCGTATCCACGTCCAATCGTAATTTTGTCGGCCGTCAAGGCCCCGGCGTGCGCACCATATTAGCAAGCCCGGCAACAGCAGCTGCCTGTGCCATTACCGGCTATATCGCTGATCCGCGCGACTTTATTGACCAGGAAAAAGGCATTCACCATGTCATTTGAACCCTTTCGAGAATTAACGTCACATACGGTTGTGTTATCGCAAAACAACATCGATACGGATCAAATTATTCCGGCGCGATTCCTCACGACAACATCACGCGAAGGTCTTGGCCAATCAGCCTTCTACGATTGGCGTTACAATAATGAAGGACAATTGCGCAATGACAGCCCGCTTGACCATCTAGACATGGCTCGCCATGAGATTTTGGTCGCCGGCGCTAATTTTGGTTGTGGGTCATCTCGTGAGCATGCACCCTGGGCACTTTTGGATTTTGGATTTAAAGCCGTAATCAGCTCTGATATTGCAGATATCTTCAAAAGTAATTCTCTCAAAAATGGCCTTCTGCCTGTTGTGGTTGACCAGCAAACCCATCAAGATCTATTGGGCGCACCGGGCACCAAAATTTCCATAAATTTAGAAAATTTAACCGTAAAATTCAGCCTGAATGGTGGCGAACCAAGAGAAACAAACTTTGAGATTGAGGCGTTTGCGCGCCAATGCCTCCTCAAGGGTGTTGATCCATTAGGCGCTATTTTAACGCAAATGCCCGCAATAGAAAAATTTGAAGAGGCACATGGATGAGCTTTAGAATTTGTTTTTTACCCGGTGATGGTGTTGGCCCCGAAGTCGCGCATGCCGCACGCCTAGTGTTGGGAGCCGCTTCAACAAAATATAATCTAGATTTAGCCTTTGAAACCCATGATTTTGGTGGCATCGCCATCGACAACCATAATGATCCATATCCGGTGAAAACGCGTGAAGCCTGTTTGAAAGCCGACGCTATTTTTCTGGGGGCAGTGGGCGGACCCAAATGGGACGGCGGCAGCTTACGTCCGGAGGCCGGGCTTCTGGCTTTGAGAAAAGAACTTGGCGTATTTGCAAATCTACGCCCAATAAAGGGGTTTAAAGGACTCGAAGCACTCTCGCCCCTCCGCGCCCCAAATGTTGGAGAGATCGATTTTATCATCGTACGCGAGTTAACCGGCGGCATTTACTTTGGCAAACGTCAAGAAGGAGACGATCTTGCCACTGATGAATGCCTATACACCCGTGGAGAGGTTGAGCGCGTGGCACGGATTGGGTTTGAAACGGCGCGTGGACGGAGTGGAAAACTGACCTCTGTTGATAAGGCCAATGTTCTAGCGACCAGTCGATTATGGCGCAATGCAATCATTGAAATGCAACGTAATCATTACTCAGATGTCGAACTGGAACATGTTTTAGTCGACGCAATGGCAATGAAATTAATTCAAGATCCGAATGCTTATGATGTTATACTAACCGAGAACATGTTTGGCGATATCCTGAGTGATGAATCCTCCGTCATTACAGGATCAATCGGCTTAGCGCCGTCAGCATCGCTCGGAGTGAGTAAGGTTGGGCTTTACGAACCTATTCATGGATCAGCGCCTGATATCGCTGGCCAAAATAAAGCCAACCCCATTGGCGCAATCTTAAGCGGGGCCATGCTATTACGCCACAGCGCAGGCGCTGAAGATGCCGCGCAATCCATTGAGGCTGCAGTGATAAAAACACTGCAAGAAGGGTTTGTCACTGCTGATATCGGCGGAACCAAAGGATGCGCACAAGTGGCAGAGTTTATTACTGACGCCCTGTAACCCTGGCGCCCTGTAACCTTGGAACCGGTTACGATAAATTTCGACTCCGCAGCCAGTCTGGATGAATTAAAGTTTTGATTGATGCATTTATTGCCACCCAACACGCATCAATCTGTTCAAAAAACGCTGACTTTTAACAGGTTAAAGTATTTTGCGTGCCTGTGGGAAGCGCTCGGACTGCAAAAAATGCGCAAAAAGAAAGACTAAAAGTACCACCGCGATTCAAAAAAGCGATCCGTCTAAAGACGGAGGCCCCAACCCAATCTATTGAATTGGAGGTGCTTAAGGTTCTTTATAGGGCGCATTTTTTTCCAGTTATATAATCTGCCTTACCCACATAAAATTTAACAATTCCCAATAAAAAAGGATGGCCCTTGGGGCCATCCTTTCAACTCTAATTTAGTGAGTTTTTTGTTAGTATATCATTATTGTAGAAGATCAGTAATAACATCTACGATTGCGCCTGTAGTGATATCACCAATGGCTGTGCCATTTTTCTTAAGTGGTGATTTTGGCCCAAAGCGACCATCATCAGACGAACGTGAATGAGAAGAGTTTGAGTCATTCGCGTTATCACCAAATGGTACAAGCACGCCGCCTGTTAGCATTAAGCGATCAACATCGATTTTCAACGAAGAATCAAATTCTAGTGCACAATCAACACCTTCAGTTGATAAACCGGGCTCACAGCGTGGGCTCACTTCAGTGAAGAATGTCCATGTTACGTCTGTGTTACCAAATAAAGCATTTGGCATGCCGTTTTGCGCAACAAGAATATTGTTCAGTGTGTTCATATTTAGAATGTACACACCGTTTTCGCCAACCATGCGCTGATTAACATTAAATGGTAGTTCAAACTTGTAATCACCGTCAAACTGCCATTCAGCACTGTTTTTCAATGTTACCATACCTTTAAGGACAGTACGGTCATTGCCATGTCCGTCTTGTGTCGCGATATGTGAAACACGCCAGACATTTGCAAAACCATTACCTTGGCTTACCCAATCAAAAGGTCCAAATTGTTGACCTGTTGAAATCAGGTTCGCAAATGGAAGGTCAGTTGCAATTTCCTCAGCGCAATAGAATTTTGCTGTTCTTTCATCACCACCAGTTGCTGTATTTGTTGCTCTCACTTTACATGGATCAGCAAAGTTATAAGTCACATTCGCAATTGTAATGTCTTGATGTTGGATGGCACCAACACCAGGAATTGCAACAGTTTCTGTGCCAACTAACTTACCTTCATCAAAAACAGGCACTTCTTCAGCCTTAGGAGCATCTGGACCAAAAGCTGTAATCCCGATATAGCCACGAAGCGTTTGCTCGAGAAGAATATCTTCTTCCGTGTCTTCATCATGATCAAGATCCAAACCTGCCATAATGCTTCTGGTCTCGTCGGCAATCATGGTCACACCAGGGTTTTCCAAGAAGAAAGTTGCGGTGTTTGTATCAAGGTCAAGCGTTGCAGAGGCAAGAATTGTTCCGGTAGGCAGTTCCCCAGCGACACCTTCATCATAAAGGTCAACAGACTCAATGCCCGTCAAGTCTTCAAATTGAACAACAATGGATGCGCTATCGATATCATCAATATCAACAATGCGCTCGCCTTCTTCATCGTCTGACTTAGGATCAAAGATGTGATTCCAAATCTGGCCCTCAATGCCGCCCAGAATGATAGAGTCAGCCTGATCATGCTCAGAAGATAAGAAGCCTTTAAAGTCTTGTTGGAAATCAATTTTCGCAGTTCCACCATCAGCTTCAAAACCAAATGAGTCCTCACAACGCACAAGATCAATGGTAACCGGACCATCGCTGTTGATCGGAGTCACCGCTAGCAAATCCGACTCCCCACGACGCGCATTAACCGTCAATGTTACAGGATTTTCAGGATCGCAAGTGTGAATTTCCAATGGTAATAACATCCCAAGATCGGTCCCGACCTGCTGGTTTGGAAGCTGCAAAATGGCACCGTATTGAATTGTTGCCGAACTCTGACTGACGTCACCGCCAGAAAGAAGAGTACCGATCAGTGCAGGTTCAGAAAATCCATTTTCAGCCATCATCCCGTCACGGAAGTTACCCGTGTCATCCAAACGCTCTTTGAAGTACGCCCCTGATAATGAAATGTCGACGAACACGCTCTCGCCTGGCGCAACCAATTGTGCTGGTAGACCGTCTTGCTCGTGGGCAACATTGACTTCGACATGAGCTTCAACGCGGTGAAGATCGCTTAAAACGCGCTGATCGGAGAGCACAAAGCCATCGATTTTTTCTTTAGCGTCAATACCGCTGACCGCACCCGCAAAATCTACGGTTACGTCGCCAAGACCCTCGGCAGTCGGGCCCGTTCCTGTTGCTGTGTCTTCATTAGCTGACGCCTCACCAGGATTAACGTTCTTAACTTTTACAATGATGTCACTCGCATGAGCTGCTGAGCTCATTGCAAGCACTGACGCAGCGGCCAGCATAGATAATTTTTTCATGAGTATACCCCACATGTTTTGAGTTACAAAAAACTGTTTAGTGAGGATTGTAAAATCTGATATACTCTGGGTGAAAACCCCCCCCAGACCGCGTATGCGGACCCCCCACATATCAGTATTTTGATTGTTAATAAAAATTTAACAAATTGTCAACTATTTTATAGATAGTAAAAATTTCACACCCTATGGCTGCTTAAAAGAAGTATATTATTCATTAGCGAGAATTTTTTCTATTCTGATATTATAATCAGTCCCTTAAAAAAATTACACTTCCCAATAACAGCAAAACAAAAGCAATTTATTGCTTGCACAATCGCGCGCAAACAGTGGAATGCTCCATTATTTTTGGAAATTTAGAGCATTATGACGCAAGATGAATGGTGATTTTTTATAAAATGACAAAGAAAATAGCTGATAATTAGTTTAGAAAAATACGTACAAGTAGTATTTGCAAAGAAAATTCGAATCAATATGCAGCCAATAGCATCTGCTCTCCGACAAAGCGCAAACAGGCACATCCGCCCTGTCCGCAGGTTACTTCTTATATTGGGTCCGGAATATCGTTAGTATTCACCACGCCTACTGAATAAAAAACATGCAATAAAATTTTGGCATACGCCTAAAATACTTCCGCATCGAATTGAATTCAGGAGGTGCTTTAAGGGGTATTAGCGTTTATCGTATTATCAACACTCGGGAGCGGATATATCACGAACTGGGAAACACTACCATTATTCTCCGCCGTGACAGCCTCCATGGAAACAGTCTGTATTTTCCAATCACCAGTGATAACATCCCCAGCACGAGCACTGCTTATCGTGCCGTCATCAGCCTTTAAGCTTACATGCATCACACCATCTAACAGGGCCGTCGCTAAGATTAATGGGAACGGGATAATTGTCGGCGTTTCTGGCTCGGGTGGCGCCTCAACCAGCACCGTCGGTATGAAACCGAAATGCCCACTCTGCTTGAGAGATTTTTCCAGAGTATCCGCCGCCTGTGAAAACGTAATCAGTGTATTGGGTGTGCGCCAAAGTGTCTGCTTATCTTTTTCAACACGCCCCGAAAAATTGCTTTGAAAAACGCCGAAAACAAACCCCAAAAAAAGAAGGACACTAAAAGCAATAATGGTTTTTCGCATTATTCTTCCTCCTGCGGATTTTCTGGCTGTGTGGCTTGTTCGTTATTGCCTAAAAGCTTATCTAACTCTTCAGCCTGTTTTAATAATTCTTCTCTGGCTTCATCAGTCAGGCCAACAAACCCACCATCACCTATACGGCGCGTCGCTTCAGCGTTTCTAGCCGTGGCCCCAGAGGTTTGAGCTGGCCTTGCAGCAGACGGCGCGCTTATGGTTTGGTTCGGACTCTCGGGTCCTGCGCCTGTGCGTCCATTTTGATTTCTTTGCCGGCGTTGCGATTGGTTACGCGATGAACGAGATACGCTTTCACCGATGTTGAATCTGGCAATGCCGGCAATAACCAGGTTTGCGCTGGAATTGCTATTCACATTGACTGTTAATTCATTAATCGTCAGCATCGGTTGATTGCTGGAGAGATCTGATAATACTTTCAACGCCCTTACAGCCTCATCCGTGCGTGCCGTCAGCTGAAATCGTAGTGCCTTAATGTCACCGGGCAACTCAAGGACATCAGGGGGAACATCAGGCTGGATATTGTTCATTAAAGATCGGGTAGCCACAGCACTAAGTTGACTGCTTATTTGCGCAGAAATAATACCGGGCGTAGGACCTTGCCAGAAGAATTGATTAAGAGACTCATTGATAGCATCCGTTTCTTCGGCTCTGCTGCGCCAAAGCGCTTCATCGAGACCATCTCCATATTGCGCAAGGCGGCGCTCCAACCCCGCCCTCTCTGCTTTTAAAACAGCGGTGTGATCGGAGAGATTAAAAATTCCAACAATGCCCAAAAGGAAGCCCAGTATGATTAACGCATATATTGTTCTGGGTGAAAGCGTTGCAATTTGCCTGTTGATTACATCAATCATCTATATTCTCCCCGTTAGGAAGACTCGATTGCGAGGATGACGGCTGATCCGTACCCGCCTCTAACACACTCTCCCCATCATTATAGCCAGAGGCCGCTTTTTGATAAAGTTCCTCGCTATCCAATTTCACCAATTTTCCACGAATGGTCAAAAAACGGGCACTGGTTCGTTCAATAAAAATATCACTGAGCCCAGGATTCTTTTCCAACTCTGTAACAATCTCAGCAATATCGGCATCCTCTTGCACACGAAACTGTGCTTCAAGTATACGATCCGTAACATTGAGCCTTGATAGTTTACCAATTGATGTCGGAATACCATTTACCAAGGCATCTAATGCTTTCATCATTTCCAACGGATCATCAATGGCAATCTTTTGTTCGATCTTCGTCAGGTTGGAAAGTGCCTTCGCTCTGGCTCTATATGCATCTTGGTTATCTCTGGTGATTACATCCAATTGCTGCTTGATCTGATCAATTCTTACGCCGTGACTATATTGTTGGGCCAGCTGGTTGGTCACAAGGAACACCAATAGACCACACGCGGCCAGCGCCGTTTTAGCTGGAGAAAATATGATCGCAAGATTTTCAGGGTCGCGGTCAATAACCGGAATATCGTTGCGCCACTCAACAATAGACACTGATGGCACAGCGTCCAATTGAAAACCGTCTTGATATTTACCAGCACGAAGAAATAGCTGCCATTCCCGTAAGGCTGGAACCTTTGGCCACCAACGCGAAGCCAGCAATGTTGCATCTTGCCAGATTTCCCCCTCAACCCCATCGATACACCGAACAAGCCGAGCGCCTTTATCAAGAGGCTTGCGCGCCAGTGTTTCTGGTAACACGCGAACCTTAGTCAGATCAGTTCCATCAGAAACAGTTTTTGCACTATCCCAGCTCCAAACCCCAGCGCTAAGGCTTATTTTGTTATCGTGCTCAATGCGCACTTTCGTTTGGGTAAATCGTTTATTACGAGCGGCTTGAAACTTTGCTGCCTGTAGGCCACTGCGATTATTCGAGGCCAATTTAATTCTTGTAAACCCGCATCTTCCCCGAGAGAGAATAAACAGATTTGGTAAAATCGGTGCGAGCACCCCTGAAGCTTTTCTGACCGTGGCAATTTCACCATCTACGGAAATGGTTTTAAGGGCGGGTTGTAAATATGCGTGGATACTCATTTACCCCTCCTCTTGGATCATTATCTCTAGCGGTGTCATCTTCAGCATTAATAACTGAATCCGAACGCTGTACGTCTGCAGAAACAATGGGAGACTCCACATCTTGAGGCTCAAACTCGCTCTCTGCGTTATCTTCACGAATTCCAAGATCACTCCCCCCATTATCCCCGCTTAACTCCTGCGCTTGCGTGCCATTACTGGCTATCGCGTCAAATAGTTTCTTACCATCAAGGCCCGCCCGCTCAGAAATCAACGTTCGCCTGAAAGGTTTTTGCACGTCATTTACCCGTTTTTCAATTTCTATCGCCCGGCTTAATGGTATACTTCCCGGAATAGTAAGCAAAAATCGGGCCTGATTGAGTGGCCGCAGGTCTTGCTGAGCAATTTCATCACGAAAATCGATATTGCCAAAAAGATCTTCAGCCTTGAAAGCTTCACGAATTGCAGGGATCGCAAAAGCAGGCTGAACGATTGATCTTTTTGCACGTGTTACAGTGATAAAGGCAAAATTATCCCAATACTCACTGCCGAGGTTTTCAGGCATTGAAAGCAGTTTGGATATTTCCGTGATGTTTCGTATCGGTGAATTGGTTGGAGGAGACTTGTTAAAAAACCGATAATCAGATTTTTCAGCACCGCGAAAAATTCGAGCATTGTCTGCGTCCGTATAATCGAGGAACTCAGCCGTCAATTTTTCCGCATCCTCCCTCACAAACCCAGCCAATACAAAAGTTTTTTGAAGGTCATGTTCTTCAAAAGCATTAATCGGAAGAAAACCGGTAATATCCCGGTAAGAGACCAGAACGTTCACCCCATGAGTATCAGAACGTCGAATAGCGCCATTTGCCGGCCAACGAGATATCGGATCAATCGGATCACTAACGCCTCCCCCAAAAATACTTTCAAAGCTCTCTGCTCGCGGCTCTGCCATCGCCCCTTGCTCTCCAACTGAGGTTAAAAACCGATACAAGGTTTCCGCCTCAGCGGAGGCAAACGCTTTTTGTGCAAGGCTATCGCGTTGCAAAGTCTGCATATACTCACTTGATCGCGTTAACGCGTTGTAACTGCTCAACGCGATTAGTGAAATGGCGGCTATCGTCAGCAAAACAAAAGGAAGAATGAACCCTTCCTGTTTTACGGTTTTTTCATGGGCAATCAGTTCAATTTTACAATTCATGCCCCACCTCTATAGCCCGGGTAGGGAGCCAAACAGATCCCCTTCTTTTAACGGAAGCTCTGGATCACTCTCAACGCGAGCAATTGTAATCTTGGTGCCACTCGCATTTTCAACGGTCAACCGAATAGCTTCGGGAAGCTGAGGCGTATCATAAACACTCGCATCGCTGAATGGCCCAGGTTCAGGGTTTTCAGCTGGCGGCCACTCTAAATACCAATTACCGTCTGCACCCAAATAGTCAAAACCAGCAACAGCATCTTGATATGTCTCCATCGTCCAAGCCGTTCCAAAGGCAAGATAATTCAATTGTGTGTTGCCCTCTTGCCGTTTGATCTCGACAGTCACAACATCAAGAACCGGACTTTCCAGGTGCAGCTGATGACTAGTAAGTCCGCTAAAAAAATTTGCTTTCCCGATAAAAATCTCTTTTTCAATTGTTGGCCAACCCGGCGTTAGGCCCGATACAATAGTTCGAAATTGCGCTTCTTGAAGGAGGTTGCCCAATGCGCGTTCAGTCGATTGGCTGGCTTTTGCAGACAGTGTAATCCACATGCCCATAGACTGAAAAAGGGCAAGACTGGCCAGAGACGTTATTGCAAGGGCTACCAGCACCTCGGTCAAGGTAAACCCCTTACTGCGCACACGTTTGTTTGCAAAGACCAACCCAGATCGCTGCCACTGATATTGATATTCGCCATTCATGGCCCAAATCCCACACGAAGTCATATTGTAGTTAATATGGTCCCCAACCCGTTAAAACTCAATTTATAAAGCATATTTATACGGTCAACGTTCTTGCAAATAAGGACAATTTACTATGATAAGCTGACCGCTTATACGATCACCCCTTTGATCATAATCGCCTTTATGGTTAAATGGTACAAGCTTTGCAATTCATGCAGGGCGATTTGTTCATCTTCTATTTACGAGAATTCAATGCAAACAGAAGATGACCATCATGGCAAGATGATTGGATTGAGTGATCGGGTTTAGGGATTAAATACGAGCTTTAGCTTTTATTTTCAGGCAGAGCTAAGCCGGTTGATTTGATCCAGGGGAGATGCGTAAGTCTTTAAAGATTAGAAAACCGCATATTTCCCAAACGAACGGTTGGCTAAAAAGAGTAGCGCCAAGTACAAGTTTGGCTCTCTACTCTTTAAACTTAGACGGGTGAAATGTTCCATTTTGGAACAACAATAAGTATTTGGGTGTGGAGAGTAAATCTGTGGTTAGAACAAATGATGTCTCCTCGGCTGGTGAAAGCAAGCTGAACGAAAACAATTTATCCCTTCTCAATAAGAGCCGCGAGTCTGCTGTCGACTTATCAATGTCGCAAAAATCAGATTCACACAGAACAATTTCCGAAAATCAACTGTCGCAATGTTCTACGAATGGCGTGACGTCACAACTCATTGGCGACCTTTTGATTCAGCGTGAATTTATTACGCCAAAAGACCGCACACAAGCGCTGGCCATGCAACAGGAAGTTGGCGGTCTTATTGGTCAGGCCTTACTGCGCCTTGGCGCTGTGACCGAAGAAAAGTTACTGGACGCCCTATCACAACAACTCGATATGAAAGTTGCAGATACTCTGATGTTACCCGTAGACATCAGTCGTTATCCCCAAGCGGCAAAGTTGTTAGACCTTCCTGCGCAGTGGTTTGTGGACCATCAAGTTTTTATTTGGCTCGAAGCAGATGATCCCGAAAATTTCGAGGTAAAAAAACAGGCCCCCAGGCATATGGTGCTCCATGTTCTAGCTGCCGATCCTTTAAACCTCGCTTTGCGCGAAACGTTGGAATCACTGATTTTTGGTCATGGCCCGTGGAATGTCGATGCCAGTTTTTTTGATTATGAATTGGCCGCCAATGATCATGTTTCTGCATTTGACGAGGGCACAAACATGTCCGCATCAATTACGCATGCGGATATTCAAGAGGCAGACAGCACAGTTCATCATCTCGTGATTGAAGATATTCAGTATCACCTGACCTCTAATCAAACGTTAGAAACTTGCCTTGCTCGGTTGCAACAACAAGAAAGTGACGCAGAAGACGATGACTTTACGGATGCGAGCCGCCTGCGTGAAATGGCAGAAGAGGCCCCCGTTATTGATTTTGTCAATAATCTATTCGCCGTTGCACTGAAAGATAACGCCTCTGACATCCATATTGAAGCGTTTGAGCACGCCTTTCAGGTGAGGTATCGCATAGACGGTGTTTTACACACACGTCAAAACCAAAGCCGCTCAAGATTTGACGCCGTGGCCAGTCGGATCAAGCTAATAGCCGGAATGGACATTGCCGAGCGACGCCTGCCACAAGATGGTCGCCACACTATACGCTTTGCCGGAAATGATATTGATTTGCGCATTTCCTCAGTACCCAGCACATGGGGTGAAAGTATCGTGATGCGCTTACTACGCAAACAAGCGGAACTCCCCGACCTTGAGGGGCTTGGGTTGATGGGCCGCTCAGGATATTTACTGGATGAAATTTTGGCAATGCCGAATGGTGTATTTCTGGTCACCGGGCCAACCGGGTCTGGTAAATCAACAACACTCTATAGAGGCCTCGAAAAAATTAATGACGGGTACCGCAAAATTATTACCATTGAAGACCCTGTTGAATATGACATTAACGGGATCACACAAATTCAAGTCAAATCTGATATTGGTTATGATTTTGCAAGTGGTTTACGCGCTATCTTGCGGCAAGACCCGGACGTCATCATGGTTGGAGAAATTCGTGACGGTGAAACCGCAACCATCGCCGCACAAGCCTCTCTCACCGGTCACTTCGTACTCTCGACCTTACACACAAATTCGGCCCTGGCTGCAATCACGCGCTTGGAGGATATAGGCCTTGAACGGTTTTTAATTAGTGCATCTGTGCGCGGACTAATGGCGCAGCGTCTGGTGCGCAGACTATGCCCTGAATGCAGCGTTGAATCCTCATCTCCTCAAGGAGACGTTTTAATTGATCAGGCTAAAAAGACAGGTGCGCAGTTCGCAAAAGAATTAGATAAGCCTGCAAAATGGCTGGAGGCGCGCGGATGTGATGCCTGTGATCATACTGGATATCGAGGTCGAATTGCCGTCTTCGAGGTGGCAAAGATTGACGACGATTTACGTGAAGCCATCATAAATGGACGCTCGCAAGCTGAAGTTTTTGCTATCGCCCGAAAACAGGGATTTTTAACCTTACTGGAGGACGGATTGTTAAAAGCGCGTCATGGCTTCACAACCCTTCAAGAAATTCATCGTGTCTGTGGCGGGGATGCAGGATGAAAAACCATAAAATTTTCAGGATAGAATCTGATGAGTGAAGCTTTATTCATCTATAAGGCACTTGATAATAGCGGCCAAAAGGTTAGTGGAACCTTGCAAGCTCTGGATGAAAATAGTGCAATCCAAACCCTGACTGGGCGCGGTTTGGCCCCTTTTGAGTTAAAGGAGCAAAAGCCCGCTAAAGCAGGAATTTCGCTTTCCGGCAACAAATTGCGCAAACGCGACCTTGCCCGCTATATGCGACAGCTAGCGACACTCCTCAATGCTGGCGTCACACTCTTGGAAACCTTGGAAACGCTATCGCAATCAGGGGCTCATGCTGTCTTGGCAACGCGGACAGCCACAATCAAAAAAGACTTGCGCGCTGGTAAGAAACTCTCAGCCGCAATGGAAGAGCATCTCCCGGAACTACCAAATTATGTGATTAAGCTAGCAGAACTTGGCGAACTCACTGGCTCCCTCCCCAAAGCCTTAAATGATGCCGCGGATCGGTTGGATTACGAAGAATCCCTGCAATCGGAAATACGGACTGCGCTTTCTTATCCGATGTTTTTAATGAGCGTAGGCGGCGGCATAGTTTTGCTCATGTTCTTATTCGTTGTACCCCGTTTTAGCGTTTTGTTGGGAGATCGCATAGGCGAGGCTCCCTGGCTATCTCGCACAGTCATCGGCGGAGGCGTATGGCTGCGAGAACATTGGCCGATTGCAGCAATTGCAGTCTTTGGACTGATCAGCTTTATTATCTTCTGCATGCGCCACCAACCTCTAAAACTTTTCATTCGCCAACAATTAGAAAAAACGCCTCTATTGGGTAAATTCTTGTCACAGGCTGATATCGCCAGTTGGGCCAGAACTGTCGGGGTTGCGCTGGAAAATAAAGCCCCGTTAATTGATGCACTTCGCCTTGGAGAGGATGGCGCACAATCCCCCAAATTTCAACGTAACTTGAAGCTTGTTCGTCGCTCTGTTCGCGCAGGTAAACCCCTTGATGAGGCCCTCTATGAAGCCCAACAAGACATTGAACCTGTTGTCATCGACTTGATCAGAACTGGACGTAACGCAGGGGCGCTTGGTAAAATGATGTCATTTGCCGCTGATATTTTTGAAAAAGAAGCAAAAGAGCGCGCTAAAAAACTAACTGGATTAATTGAACCCTTCACTATTTTGATGATCTCATTTGTTGTAGGTTCTATTGTGATATCAATCGTAATGGCGATGACAAGCCTTTATGAAATAAATGTATAGAGGATTGACATGATGACGAATGAAACAACCTTATGCGGACAAAAAACTTCAACCAAAGAACAAAAGAGGCAATCTAAATTCACACAAATGGCTCGATTAGGAACGGGCAGAAACAGCCAAAAAGCCAGTCACAATCTAGCCCAGGCGGGATATTCTCTATTGGAAATTTTAGTAGTATTGGCAATCATCGGCGTTCTGGCAACATTGGTGGGACCGAGACTCTTCAATCAAGTTGATCGCTCTAAAGTCACAACCGCAAAAGCCCAAGCACGATCTTTGAAAACATCACTGGATGCAATGAGACTAGATCTTGGCCGCTACCCCACACAAGCAGAAGGCTTGGCGCTACTGATTACACCGCCAAGCGAGCAAGGAGCCCGCACGCTATGGGCCGGACCCTATATTGACGGAGAAATGCCGCTTGATCCGTGGGGGAATGCTTATCGCTATGAGGTACCCGCAAAGGATTCTGCAGGTTTCGACTTACAACCAAAAGTCATTTCCTATGGCGCCGATAACGAGCCTGGCGGCGAGGGTCTCAATCAAGACATTGCCGTTTAAGCATGCGACATCAGGGGTGGAGTAACATGCCGCAATTTTTTCAGTACCAAAAAATTGCAAAATATCGGCAAAAACATCAATCTCTGCAAAAACAGCGGGGCATGACTTTGCTTGAAATTTTGGTGGTCCTTGTCATTATTGGATTAGCCGTCAGCACAGCGGCACCGCCTATGTTTCGCGTTCTCGACAGCGTCTCCTTTAAGACGCAAACAGAGGAAATTGTCGGGCAAATCACCACACTCAAACTCGCTGCCCTGCTCGAACAACGAAACCTGCGATTAAAAAACCGCACAAATACGCATCTGGACAAAGACAGAGAATTAAAGAGTGAGGTCAACGCTCGTAGCTTTGTCAATAACGAAAACAAGGGCTCACCCACGACTAGCCTCGCCAATCAGACCAGGCGAGTCAATTTACCGAAAGGGTGGACAATGGAAGGGGATGATATCGTGTTTTTAAAAACCGGGGTCTGCCTTGGTGGCAAAGTCATTTTAAAAGCACCTTCGGGACGCGCAAAAACGTTCATTTTTAAGGCTCCTGATTGTGAGATCGCGGACACCTCTATTCGTTAAATATGAGAGACCAACTCAAAATTAGCTGTTGGCTGACGAAAATGGGTTTTTTCGAGAACCAGCACTCAATGTCCACATTGTAGATGGGTCCCGGTTGTAGATCGGTCCCGGAGCCGCAGAAAAACCATTTACAGACGACAAAAGGAGAATTTTGGATTGGGCTCTTAGTAATGATTTAAACTTAATGAATGATACTTAGTGTCTGTCCGGGAATAGCAGATTGATTCAAAATTGCGCGATATCTCGGCATTTTTTGAGACAAAATTTGCTATGAACCTTCTCCGATGACCTAATAATTTAGGCTGTATCTCTGTAAATTTGAATTCCCGGACAGACACTTAAATTGTTTTTGTTCACAATCAGCCGATGTGACTTGTAATTTTTATTCTTAAAGTCTCAAAGTATTAACCATATGAGGCGTATACTTTATGCTAAAATATGGCGGGATTATTTCTTTAGTATTTAATTTTGGGGGCCCTTGATGGTGCGTTTAACGAAACCCTTATTTTTTTTAACCAGCTCGGCTTTTGCCTTGATTGCATCGGGTTGCGCGTCAATTACAGATCATGGACAGGATCAAGAAAGAGCACAAAGCTCTGAACAACCGCAGTTCTTATCGTTAAAAAAAGCAGTTGATGTGCGCCCATCAGCTCAGGAAAAAGAAAACGCGCAACCTACATCAGACAAACCAGATGAAGCCAATGAAACCAATCCCATCGGCGGTGAAGGCCCTAAATCGTTTACGGATCGCTCTCAACTCAGCCAAATTCCTAGCCTAGCTGATAAGGTTCAAGCCCGCGCATTGGACGACGCAAAACCCCCTCCGTTTGGCAGTGAGCGTATTGATGCGAGGGTCAACCCCTTGCCATTGCCAGCCTTTATAGATGTTGTTTTTGGCAACATGCTAGCGGTTCCTTATACAACAGGGCCTGGGATTTCTAATCGGTCAGAAGTGGTGCAATTACGCTCATCGGGTGAAATGAAGGCGGCCACCTTTTTGGATTTAGTCTCCATGGCACTGCGCGATTACGGTGTTAGAGTCACGATTAATAATGGCATCTATCAAATTGTCGAAGACCAGGCCTTAAAAGCGCGCACACCTCAATTTATTAAGTCGCGCGCGCGCCAATCTACCCCGGCGAATTTACGCCCTGTTGTTCAGTTTGTTGAACTGAACGCGATTAATGCCAATGATATGCTGGCAATTTTACGTCAAGCGCTAGGTCGCACTAATGATAAACTGAGTTATGACGCCGCCACTGATACAAACTTTATCACCCTAACGGGCTTACCAGACGATTTACAGATTGCACTTGATATTATCTACCAAATGGACGAGCTGGATTATGCAGGCACACAAGTTCAGCGTTACTCTCCGGCCTATTGGAATGCACGCGAATTGCAGCGCGAGTTGCAAAATATTCTCGAGGCGGAAGGCTGGCAAGCCAGCATCACGGCTAAATCTCCAAAAACAATCCTGATGTTGTCTGTTCAATATTCAAATGACCTGATGATTTTTACCCGCTCCAAAGAAGCGCGCAAGCGGGTTAATTACTGGTTGGAAGAATTTGATCAACCAACACCGCAAGGTGACGTGCCTGAATTGTTTGTTTATGATGTCCTCAATCTTGATGCCAA
Source organism: uncultured Caulobacterales bacterium (assembly GCA_964479275.1). Lineage (GTDB taxonomy): Bacteria > Pseudomonadota > Alphaproteobacteria > Caulobacterales > Parvularculaceae > CALLPQ01. Next base: position 120,274 of record CAYZLR010000001.1, on the reverse strand, counting down.
TATTCTGGCTCAAACCGTCAATCAGGTCTTATCCGGTCGTGGCCAAGGTCCAGGCGGCGCAGGGCGCCCAGGTGGCGTTCTTACAGGTCAAGGCATCGGTGCGGGTGGAAGCTTTGGCACACAAGGCCAATTTGGCGGATCAACTGATCAAACAGCTCAGAGCGGCCTCCCGACTAATAATTCAAATAACATTGTCGTTGATAATATCGGCAACCGATTGGTTTATTCTGGCACCGCGAGCGATTATCAGCGCCTATTACCCCTGTTAAAGCAACTTGATAACCCCCCTGCAGAGGTTCTCATTGAGGTCACCATTGCTGACATCAGCCTTAATAGTGGATTAAGCTTTGGTGTTGATTGGAATGTTTCAAATTTAGGGGATCCGTCTGCCAGCCCGCGACAGGGTCTGCGCGAATCCACCAGACCGGGAGCCGGTGGGTCTCAAGGGTCAAATGGTACAAACTTGTTTGATAATTTCACTGGTGCGCTAGCCAGCGGCGGCGGCGGATCAATTGCCAGTGCGGCAAACAACAACATTCAGGCAAGCTTAAACGCGGCCGCAAACAATGGTGATATTCGCATTTTATCAACACCGCGTATCATTACCCGTTCTGGTAATGCAGCTCAAATTCAAGTGGGGTCTGATGTTCCCGTCATATCCAGTCAGGGCGCCGCAGATGTACAATTGGGCAATGGTTTATTGGGGCTCACATCCATTGAATATCGCTCTACCGGTATTTTGCTGTCCATTGAGCCGATTGTATATGGCAATAATCGGATTGACTTGTCGGTGTCTCAAGAGCTTTCAAACTCAACGGCAGGCACAATCGCGGGTATCCCCAGCCCGACTTTTTCTAATACCAGTGTTTCAACATCGCTTTCACTCGAAGATGGCGCAACCGCTGTTATCGGCGGGCTTATTCAAGAAACACAAGATATCACCCATAGCGGTATTCCATTTCTTAAAGATGTACCGATCATCGGCAATCTTTTTTCAAGCACCTCGGAAGATACTTCCAAACGGGAAGTTGTCTTGTTAATTACAGCTTATGTTCTTCAAGGACAAAACGACAAAGATGCAATCGTCAACGAATTCTCTCGTAGTTTTAACAGAACCTCGCAGCGCAGCGACCTGATTACACTGCGCCCTCGCCAATTCTAGATTGTTTTAAGATTGCGGCCTAAGATGGTATAATTTTTGGCATCCAGTGGGAGATCTTCAGGAGGCTCGGTCGTGAGCGAACCCCGTTCCAGACAACAAGGCTTTTCCATCATGGAGGCGCTTGTCGCAATTGCTCTAATTGCAGGGGCTTTTTTACCCCTTCTGGTATTGCAAGGGCAATTAACCCGGACCTCACTGGCGATTGAACGGGCAGAGGATGTTCTTCGCATTGAAGCCAATGCTCTGGATTATCTAAGAGCGTTAAATCCGGGCTTACGCCCCACTGGTCAGGAAGATTTAGGTGGCGGCGTTCGTCTCACCTGGCAAGCGCAAGCTCTCACGCAACCCAAACCAGCAATTAGCCATAGCGCAGAAATGGGTCGCTTTGATGTCGCGCTTTACGATCTCACCGCAATTATGAATTGGCCGGACGGCCGTGAAAGCCGTTTTACCATTAGATCCTTGGGTTGGGTCGCAAAGCAACCAACAACATTGTTGCAATAAACACGAAAAACCTTTCGCGCATGAGGCGATCCTACTGGGCCCTTTTATCTTCCGCAGTATTTTTTTCGTGTTATTGCCGGTCACACCAATGAATGACGCTTGTGCGAGTATGGTGGATCGAATATGGGCAAAAGCGATCAAAAAAAATCACAATTTCCCTCGAATTCCCTCGCTTAATGATTGCCTTTCCCGTCGCATGTTTCTAGGTTCCCCCTAGAATAATGACGATTTATACCCCTATCATGACCTCAAGCCCGTTGGCTGTCTAACAGGTCAGGAAGATAGAGACGGGAGAAAGAAACGATGGCAACATCTGAATTTTTACTCGATTATTTGCCGATTCTGGTTTTTCTCGGGATCGCCATAGTGCTTGGAATTGGCTTCCTGGTGGTTCCGGCCCTTATAGCCCCCGCAGAACCAGATGTAGAGAAAAACTCAACTTATGAATGTGGCTTTAATGCCTTCGATGATGCTCGCATGAAATTTGATGTACAGTTTTATATTGTCGCCATCCTCTTCATTATTGTCGACCTTGATGTTTCGTTCCTATTTCCTTGGGCTGTAACGTTATTTAACCCTGAATTGGGAACAGACCCGGCTTTCAGGATCTTTTCGTTCTTTTCAATGTTTATCTTTCTGCTCGTGTTCGCAGTTGGTTACTTATATGAGTGGAAAAAGGGAGCCCTCGAATGGCGCTAGACGATAAAAGCCAAACCTCAACGACGGATTCAACCCCCTCTCCAGCAAGGCTGACCCCGGACGCTATGCCATACGGCACGGGCGCAAGAGCCGGCTCACCGGGCTATGACCCCAGTGATAAAGATCCATTCTATAATGCTTTATCTGATCAGCTCGCAGACCGCGGGTTTTTTACCGCTCCCGCTGACGCCCTTATTAACTGGGCCCGCACAGGCTCATTATGGTGGATGACTTTCGGGCTCGCCTGTTGCGCCGTTGAGATGATGCAGGCCTCCATGCCCCGATATGATCTGGAACGTTTTGGTGTAGCCCCTCGCGCCTCCCCGCGCCAATCAGATGTTATGATTGTTGCGGGCACGCTCACCAATAAAATGGCTCCGGCTCTGCGCAAAGTTTATGATCAAATGCCTAACCCGCGTTATGTGATCTCAATGGGGTCATGTGCAAATGGGGGTGGTTATTATCATTATTCATATGCCGTCGTGCGCGGTTGCGACCGGATTGTTCCCGTAGACATTTACGTTCCTGGTTGCCCGCCCACCGCCGAAGCGCTGGTTTACGGAATTTTGCAATTACAAAAGAAAATTCGCCGTGAAGGATCTATTATACGATAGAGCCTTGGCTAGATAAAATTTTGGATCATAAATAATGTCCACGAATGATGACCTTAAAGACCTCGCGGAACATATCACGGCCTCTATCGACAGTGATATTCGGGGAACTGAAATCAGCTTTGGTGAGCTCACCGTAACCGCACGCGCAGACAGAATTACCCATGTTCTGCGTTTCTTACGCGATGATAGCTTATGCAAATTCATCCAATTGATTGACTTGTGCGGGGTTGACTTTCCGGCCCGCGAGCCGCGATTCGAGGTGGTGTATCATTTACTCAGCCTTCACAATAATGGGCGCATTCGCGTAAAATGTGAGATTGGTGAGGACCAGACGATTGCCTCTGTTATTCCTGTCTTTGCGTGCGCAGACTGGTTTGAGCGTGAAGCCTTTGATATGTACGGGATTGTTTTTTTCGGTCACCCAGACTTACGTCGAATTCTGACAGATTATAATTTTGAGGGCTATCCTTTACGCAAGGATTTCCCGTTAACCGGCGAGGTTGAAGTGCGCTATGACGATGAAAGTAAGCGCGTTGTCTACGAACCTGTGAAACTGGTGCAGGAATATCGAAACTTTGATTATCTCTCTCCCTGGGAAGGGGCGCAATATGTTTTGCCAGGTGATGAAAAGGTCGGAGACTAAGCGATGGGTACAAAATCAGACCCGTATTTTTGTGACTTGGTAAAATTTTCAATCAGGTTTTCAAGACAGGAAACAACGTAATGGCTGACGGAACGCGAACAATTGAAATTACGGATAGCGCTTTAGAAGCGTCTTCTGATCGCAATTTCACAATTAACTTTGGCCCACAACATCCAGCGGCGCACGGCGTTTTGCGCTTGGTGTTAGAGTTAGACGGTGAAATAGTTGAGCGGGTCGATCCACATATTGGTTTGTTACACCGCGGCACTGAAAAACTGATTGAGCATAAAACTTACCTGCAAGCGATCCCTTACTTTGACCGCCTCGATTATGTGGCGCCGATGAATCAAGAGCACGCATTCTGTCTTGCCACAGAACGATTGCTTGATATTGAAGTCCCGCACCGGGCAAAAATTATCCGCACCCTCTTTTGCGAAGTTGGACGAGTGCTTTCACACATGCTGAATATCACAACTCAGGCTTTAGATGTTGGCGCTCTAACGCCGCCTCTATGGGGATTTGAGGAACGTGAGAAACTGATGGTGTTTTATGAACGCGCATCAGGCAGCCGTATGCACGCGGCCTACTTCCGGGTTGGCGGGGTCCATCAGGATTTACCCGATGCCCTTATCGACGATATGGAAAAATGGTGCGAGGAATTTCCTGCTGCCGTTGCGATGATCGAGGAATTAATCACCAATAACCGCATCTTTAAACAACGCAATGTTGATATTGGTGTGGTCACCAAGGAGCAGGCCTTTGAATGGGGCTTTACTGGCGTCATGTTGCGCGGCTCCGGTGTTGCCTGGGATTTACGAAAATCCCAGCCTTATGAAATTTATGATGAACTCGAATTTGATATTCCGCTTGGCAAAAATGGTGATTGTTGGGATCGGTATTTGTGCCGAGTGGAAGAAATGCTCATTGCCAGTAAACTCATGAAACAATGTCTCAAATTGTTACGTGAGACACCGGGCCCTATCATGACCAATGACGGAAAAGTGGCACCGCCAAAACGAGCGGAGATGAAAGGGTCGATGGAGGCTCTTATCCATCACTTTAAATTATATACAGAAGGCCCAAAAGTTCCCGCTGGCGAAGTGTATGCAGCTGTTGAAGCGCCCAAAGGTGAATTTGGGGTTTATCTGGTTAGTCAAGGCGGCAACAAGCCTTACCGATGCAAGGTCCGCGCACCGGGGTTTGCCCATTTACAAGCTATGGACTGGATGAATAAGGGGCATATGCTCGCAGATGTCTCAGCGATACTTGGCTCCCTTGATATTGTGTTTGGTGAAATCGATCGATAGTCAATAATCTATGCGCAAGCATTGATGATCGAGCAAAAGCTCAGAGCATCTGATATGATGCCCTTTAAACGAAGGTGCATTAACGCGCGTCAAACTGTTATTTGTATTTTATCGTCGCTTTGGGCTAATGTCTGCTATTAGCAAACCCTTTAAAAGCAGGTGTGGGTATGGGAACGGATGATTTAGAATTTAGGCAAAGTAAAAATGGTATTACCACCCGCTATGCGTTTCATAAAGACCATTTAAAATATGAGGCACAAGGAGAGGATGGCGACGTCGCATTTATTATTCCCTATACAGCCCAAACAGCGGACAAAAGAGTTATCAAAGTTCGAAAAGTCATTCTCTTGTGGTCGGCAATTGCATTTTGGGCCTTGGGCGCCGCACGCCTTGCAACCGACATGTTTTCATCTGCGCCGCTTTGGGCGGGTTTGATCCTTCTTGGTATCGCCGCAATATTGTATGGCGCCTATCAATTTAAAAAATTTTCATTTACAGGCTTAACCACTGCGCGCGGACAATTGGTTATTTTGCATGACACACAACATGACAAAATTTTGGACAAACTTATGAGCCGGCGCAAAGCGCAAATTCTCGACCAATTCCATCAAACCAATTATGCTGGCAATCCTCAAATCAAATTGCGCGCTATTCACTGGATGTGGGAAAATGAAATCATCTCGGATACAGAATTCAAAGCGATGAAACGTGAAATTCCAATGACCACGAAACCCGCAACAAACCTCACAAACAGAACCATGAACTAAAGTAACCTGCATGGCGCTCTGAATCACAAAGTGGGTCTGATTATTTTCAACCCCTTTTGCTGGGGTGACAGGTGGCGAGCGATTGATCGTCCGCAAATGCGACAAAACAACAACTCAAAGCGCCGCCTTGATTCCATGCAATGCGGAGGGGGTTAAAGTATTTTTTGAACGTGCATTTCTCCAAAATTGGTACTTGCTGGACGCAAGCGCGCATATAACTTACACTTTTGCATCATTAGCTGGGATCTTGCACAGGCGGGTTCAAAGTTAGTCAATCTGGTGATAGGGGTATAGATGAGGTTTTCATGCATTTTGCATTCAAGTGGATACCATTTGAACTGCAAAATTCATCAAAACAAAATTTTTGAGTGGACCCCCAACTCTAATTGATCGCGATTGGCTCTAGTATGGGGATGATTTTGGTGAGGGTTTTTTGTTGATTATTTTTCGGTTCATCAGAGTGATTATCTTATCCTTGCTATGGGCAGGCTCCGCAACATTTCTGGTTGTTGCATTGAATGCAAATCCTGGGGTCCAGAAACCTGATGTCATTCTCTATTTGTTTTTGTCGATTTTTAGCTATATGACCGCAATCATGGGAGCCCTTACGATAAATTCGATTTTGGGATCTCAAATGAATAGGTTCTTTGCATTGCTGATCAGTGTCATGATGGGGATTGGTATTTTTTTCTTAACTCAATCCGCATCCGTTGAAGTTTATGAATTTTTCATTCAAGGCACTGATGGTACTATCAATGTTAATTATATCGATATTATACCTGCCCACCTGAAGTAGCCCTTAAACTCTTATGACCAAATTAACCTGCTCAACTCACGGGACTCAAAACCAAACCTTTGTTTGCCGTCATATTATCGAGGGATTGACCCAAGGAGAACCAAGGGGGTTTTACTGGGGAAAGGAAGACGGCGTTTTTGAAGCCATTTGCGATGATTGCAATGAGTTATCTGAAGCGGCATTTAATGCACAGGGGGTGGATATTATCGAAAGCCTGTGTTTTGGATGTTTTTGCGACGCCGCGCAAATGAACGGGATTGACGCAGAAACAGATCTCAAGGCAGATCAGCATGCCTAATCATAAGGTCTCATCAAGAAGCGAGGCCAATAGAGACCCCGAATCCGTTATCGAAAAACAATTAGAGACCTATAATGCCCGCGATCTTGAAGGCTATATGGCGCTTTTCCATGATGATGTTGAGGTATACGATCACCCTGGCATATTGACTATGCGAGGGGCGCAATCGGTTCGGGAGCGATATACCAAAATTTTTCATGATTACCGCGACAATTACTGCCGATTATTGCACCGCATTGTGCTTGGTGAAAAGGTCATTGATCATGAATGCGTATATCGCAACGGGGTAAAAAATGAGGGTATAGAAATGCTCGCGGTTTATGAAGTGCGTCAGGGATTAATCATACGTATGGATTTCATCCGCAAAGGTAATTAATCACCTCAAGCAGCCTCCAAAATCCCCTCTAAAGACTTTCCTTTTTCGCTATATACATTATGAGATTGTGAAGCATGACCCGTCTTTGCGGCTGGGCCAGTTTTAGGATTATGGATCGGTCTTAATCGACAAGACCTCTCAAAAGGATAAAATTAACATGGCTGTTAAGCGCCCCTTTAAAGACCAACCCGCAAATTTTTCCTGGAATGACGAGAATAAAGCTTGGTGCGATGAACAAATTCAGAAATTCCCTGAAGGTCGACAAGCCTCGGCGGTGATCCCATTTCTCTGGCGAGGCCAGAAGCAAGAAGGCTGGATTTCGATCCCAATGATGGAAACCATCGGTAAACAACTTGATATGCCCTATATTCGGGTCTACGAAGTCGCAAGTTTTTACACGATGTTTAATTTTGCTCCGGTCGGAGAATATTTCGTACAATTATGTGGCACAACCCCGTGCATGCTACGCGGGGCACAAGATTTACGAGAGATTTGCAAAAAAGTTATTGGTCCAGAAAACACAGTTTCTACTGATGGCAAATTCTCCTGGTTAGAGGTAGAATGTCTGGGTGCATGTTGTAACGCGCCGATGATCCAAATTTCAACAAATGACGATGATCATTATTATGAGGATTTGACAGAGGATAATTTTGAAGCTTTGCTGATAAACTTACGCGCGGGCAACAAAGTTAAGACAGGCACCCAAAATAAAGGACGACACACATCTGATCCTGAAGGAGAAAATACAACTCTGACGGATCCAGCTCTTTATGATGGCTCTGCAGCAAAACCGATCACTTCACTCCCAAACGCCCAGCCAACACCTGCTGAATAAGAGCCCCCAATGACGATACCGCTCCAACAAACAGGTACGCTCCTTGATAAATTTGAGATGCCGCCGGCTGCAAAATTTTTGGGATTTGAGTTTATTGAACTAGATCGTGAAAACATGACGATGCGTGTCCACTTCGAAGCCACGAAACATATGCTCAACCCACGTGGCAGTATTCAAGGCGGCTTTTTAACCGCGATGTTGGATGAAGTTATGGGATCGATGATATTAGCCCTCACACAAAAAGGGCCTGCCTCCATGGATTTGCATACTCAATTTTTACGTCCTGCACACCCGGGTCAGATTTTGGGTGAAGCAAAGGTAACCCATCTTGGCAAGTCAACTGCCTTCACAGAAGGAACTCTTTTCGATGAAGAGGGCAAAAAACTGGCCTTCGCAGTTCAGACACAAAAGCTTTTGACCATTTCGGGGATAAGCAATGTATAAGACAGAAAATACGAAAGACCACGAATAACATCGCATTGGTTTAAATGGATATTTAAGGATAGCGTCCATGTTAGAAGATAAAGACCGAATTTTTACAAACCTCTATGGCCTGCAAGATTGGAGCTTAGAGGGGGCAAAGCAACGCGGTGCTTGGAATGGCACCGCAGACATTATCCGAATGGGGCATGATTGGATCATTCAGCAAATGAAAGATAGCGGTCTTCGCGGGCGAGGCGGAGCCGGATTCCCGACCGGACTCAAATGGTCGTTTATGCCCAAAGAGGTTGGTGATCGTCCGCATTATCTGGTCGTAAATGCCGACGAGTCAGAACCTGGCACCTGTAAAGACAGGGAGATCATGCGTCATGACCCGCACTTATTCATTGAAGGATGCTTGATCGCCTCTTATGCCATGAAAGCCAATGCTTGTTATATTTACATTCGCGGCGAATATGTTCTTGAGCGTGAACGCTTACAAAGCGCAATAGATGAGGCATATGCGGCAAAATTGGTGGGCAAAAATGCCGCTGGATCAGATTGGGATTTTGACATTTATGTCCACCACGGAGCCGGAGCCTATATATGCGGTGAAGAAACCGCGCTTCTTGAAAGCTTGGAAGGCAAAAAAGGCCAACCGAGATTGAAGCCCCCCTTTCCAGCAGGTGCCGGGCTTTATGGTTGTCCCACGACCGTTAACAATGTCGAATCTATTGCCGTTGCGCCGACAATTCTACGCCGCGGCGCTGATTGGTTTAAAAAGTTTGGCCGCGAAAATAACGCAGGAACCAAATTATTTTGTATATCAGGTCATGTTGAGCGTCCTTGCAATGTTGAGGAGGAAATGTCGATCCCCCTTAAGACATTACTAGAGCGTCATTGCGGCGGAGTGCGCGGCGGCTGGGACAACCTCAAAGCAGTTATTCCGGGAGGATCATCAGTACCGCTATTGCCGAAAGACATTTGCGACGATGTCTTGATGGATTTTGACGCCCTAAAAGAACATCGCTCTGGTCTTGGTACCGCTGCTGTGATTGTGATGGACAATTCAACAGATGTTGTCAAAGCCATCGCCCGAATTTCATATTTTTACAAACATGAATCTTGTGGTCAGTGTACCCCATGCCGGGAAGGTACAGGCTGGATGTGGCGTGTTTTAGAACGTATGGTACGCGGCGAAAGCTCGACGGCAGAAATCGACAAATTACTGGATGTTGCTGGTCAAATCGAAGGCCACACAATATGCGCTCTTGGTGATGCGGCAGCCTGGCCTGTGCAGGGACTGGTACGTCATTTCCGTCATGAAATTGAAGATCGTATAAATACCTACCGTGCTGATCGAGGCGGCATCCAAGTTACCGCCGCAGAATAATCCGACACCTTCAGCGTCAGTTAAGATCCGTGAAAGTATTTCCAGGCCAAGTGGCCGCCGGTTGAGCATCCGGAAATACGACAAACAATAAGGTCAAGCGCCTCCTTGCCTCCATTTGATGCGGACGCGCTTTAGCGTTGTGCAGTTAAGTCTAAAATTTTGTTTTGTCGTACTTTTGCAGCTCGACCGAGCATTCACTTGCTTGCCTTTAGACCCATGCCTTGCATCGCTAAAGATTAAGGCCTCTTTTCTCCCCCAAGCCGGAATCATCAACTTCAAATCTCCCAAAATTTCCCTACGGATGAACGAGTCCTGACAAAATAGCTTTTACACATGCTTGCGCTCTTGTCGCCGCGCCCAATTTCTTGGCTGATCGTTTGAAATATTCATCCACCGTTCCATCAGCAACACTTAAAATAGCCGCGATCTCTGCCGTAGTTTTTCCCGCTCCCGCCCACAATAAACACTCTTTTTCACGTTGTGATAATCGCGGAAAATCCTCATCCATTGAAGCCTCCATCATACCCGAAAGGCTCTCCGTAAAATAGGTAGCCGCAAGACAGAACGTACCGGCTTCTTCTTTCCATAATTTACGCGCCTGATTTTGGTCCGTCATATCCCACCAACCAAGAGCGCACATTCGGTTTTTTTCTGGCATGTGAACAGGAAACAAAGCCCATCCCTTAATGCCGAATTCGGCATTCACATCTTTCGCCAGCTTTTCTTCTTTCGGGGTAGCATGCGCAAAATCTTCATCACTTAAAAATGTGATCGGCTCACGCGACGTTCTCAGCATGCGATAAGGACGCGCTTGACTTTGCAACTCCGGATTTTCTTGTACGGCTTGAAGATAGTCGTTAGACACAACCTCTCCCATCAATCGACTGTCCTTGTGGCCCAGCGGACTCGCAATATCATTTCGGCTCATCAAATAACCGCAACTTTCAAAACCAGCTCGGTTGAGGCGATTTGAAAACCACTCCCACTTTTGATCAATGCTGGCGCCATTCACGGCGCTGAGAATATCACCGGGATCCAACAAGCGGCGAGCATCGCTGACGGATTTTGCAACATGCCTTTGAGGCTCACGAGTAATCCGCTTTTGATGATCAATTTGAGCCGCATATGAAGAGCGAGATTCAACCTTTTGCGTTACGCCTAGTGCACTCATAAACACCTCCCCTCCCTGAAGATGAAACTAAATAACATACCAACGGTATTTTTTGCAAGACTAAAATCATTACAAACGATCAAAGGCGCCAATTTTTAATTCTGGCACCATTTTATCCCGCCCTCACCCAAAAACTACAATCATTGGTTGTTTATTTCTTATATTTGCTCTTATTTGGCGTTTCAATTGCGGTAATACGTATCTGAAATGGTTTACCGCAACGTCATGCCGCAGCAATCTTGATGGATCGAATCAAGTCGGACCTTTATTTTTTCTAAATACATGGCATAAGAAAACCCAAAACACACACCGAGGGCTGTTGTAAAAGAGAGCCCGATTGATCAAGGTCTTTTTTATGGCGCAACCACCAGATTCTCGAACCAGTCGCAACAGTCCCCCCACCGCACTTTCGCCGCATCTACAAATCTGGAAATTTACGGTTACCATGGCCGCATCCATCACGCACCGCGCCTGCGGCGCTGCGCTCTATGGCGGCACTCTCTTACTGGCTATCTGGCTCTATGCCACCGCCATGCACCCCCCTCTTTATGGACTCATTAGTGATTTTTTAGGGTCACCCTTTGGTTTATTCTTCCTTGCGGCATATGCTTGGGCTTTATTTTTTCATATGTTTAACGGTATCCGACATCTGTTTTGGGATGCTGGACACGGTTTTGAACTTAAAACGGCTAAACGCACAGCTGCAGCCGCTTATATTTTTGCTACCGTGATGATGCTTATCGTAATGGTCGTTGGCCTTCAAAATGCAGGAGGCGCATGATGGCGTCAAAAGGGACTTCAAAATTTATTTTGCAACGGGCAACGGCTGTTGTCTTATTACCTTTAATGCTTTGGTTTTTGGTATCCTTAATCGGCCATGCCGGTGCCAGTCATTTTATTATGCGTGACTGGCTCGCCTCCCCTTTAAATGCAATCTTAATGGCCCTCCTGATTGTCATTGGCATGTTTCATATGCGCATCGGCATGAGCGAGATTATTGAAGATTACATACACTCCGGTTTGCGTCCGGTATTGATGCTACTAAACTGGGCATTTGCAATTGTCGTCGCGCTGATATCGATTTGGAGTATACTCTCTCTCGCTTTTGGATAAAATTTGAGAGCCTTTATCATCTCTCAAATTTTGAAGAGCCCGTTTTACAGCTAGTTTTAAGGTCAACTTTAAGGTTAATATTAAGGAATGAATATGTCTGCTGCTTATGAAGTGATAGATCATGAATATGACGTTGTTGTTGTTGGCGCTGGCGGAGCAGGCCTTAGAGCGACGTTAGGCGCTGCGCAATCGGGTTTAAAAACCGCTTGTGTTACAAAAGTCTTTCCAACGCGCTCTCATACAGTTGCAGCGCAAGGGGGCATTTCTGCATCCCTCGGGAATATGGGTGAGGATGACTGGCGCTGGCACATGTATGATACTGTAAAGGGCTCTGACTGGCTCGGTGATCAGGACGCAATTGAATATTTATGTAAAAATGCACCAAAAGCAGTATATGAATTAGAACATTGGGGCGTTCCATTTTCGCGCACTGAGGAAGGCAAAATCTATCAACGCGCATTTGGCGGCATGACGAGAAATTACGGGGAAGGGCAGGTTCAACGCACTTGCGCGGCGGCAGACCGGACCGGTCACGCAATCCTACACACCCTATACGGACAATCTGTGAAACAAAATGCAGAATTCTTTATCGAATATTTTGCACTTGATCTCATTATGAATGATGATGGCGAATGCGTTGGATTGATGGCTTGGAAATTGGATGATGGCACAATTCATCGGTTTTCCGCCAAGATGGTGGTCTTAGCGACTGGTGGCTATGGTCGCTCGTTTTTCTCTTGTACATCTGCGCATACATGCACAGGTGACGGAAACGCGATGGTACTAAGAGCCGGCCTACCACTACAGGATATGGAATTTATTCAGTTTCACCCAACAGGCATTTATGGTGCTGGTGTTTTGATTACCGAAGGTGCACGTGGTGAAGGCGGATATTTGACCAATTCAGAAGGTGAGCGTTTTATGGAACGTTATGCACCCTCTGCAAAAGATCTCGCTTCGCGTGATGTTGTCTCAAGATCTATGACTATTGAAATTCGCGAAGGACGCGGCGTCGGTCCTAATAAAGATCATATTCACCTTAATCTTAATCATCTGGATCCAGCCGTCCTTGCACAAAGATTGCCGGGCATTTCTGAAAGCGCAAAAGTGTTCGCGGGTGTTGATGTCACCAAAGAGCCTATTCCAGTGATTCCAACTGTACACTATAATATGGGTGGTATTCCCACTAATTATCACGGCGAAGTTGTGACGAAAAAAGGTGAAGACACAGATGTGGTTGTGCCTGGCTTAATGGCGATTGGCGAAGCGGGTTGTGTTTCTGTTCATGGTGCAAATCGTCTCGGCTCTAATTCTCTTATCGATCTTGTTGTGTTTGGTCGTGCGGCCGGACTGCGGTGCGGCGAAATTCTTGACGCTAAAGCGCCAAACCCAAGCTTACCCGAGGATGCAGGGCAAGATGCCCTATCAAGGCTTGACCGCTTTCGTCATGCAAAAGGATCAACACCAACAGCACAATTACGCGCAAAAATGCAACGCGTCATGCAGGAAAATTGTGCAGTATTTCGTACCGGCGAAACATTGGAAGAAGGGCGCACACGCATTAAAGAAGTCAATGATGCGCTGCCCGATATTGGGGTTTCTGATCGCTCAATGATTTGGAATACGGATCTCGTCGAAACATTGGAATTTGACAATTTGATTGCCCAATCAATGGTAACGATGGAGTCCGCCGCTAATCGCACCGAAAGTCGAGGGGCACACGCGCGCGAAGATTTCCCCGACCGTAATGATGACGAATGGATGAAACATACAGCCGCATGGTTCTCCAATGGAAAAGTGACACTCGACTATCGTCCTGTCCACGATTATACGCTCACCGATGAGATGCACTATGTGGAGCCGAAAAAACGAGTGTACTAAAACCGTTCGCGAAATCATTGCGTGATTTACTTTTCGTCCCGATCAAGAAATTGGTGAAGGCTAATTGCACTAACGTAATACAACGTATAAACTGTCAGTGACTGCCCGCGACGATCATGACAAAAGTACTCCACCACGGTCTTTGTTGTACATCAATTAAGCCAGTGACGATTATGCACCCTTTCATCCGGATTACGCCTCGTTTTTTCTAAATGTGATTGCTGCGTGCGCGGTTGCTCTTTCAGCCGCCAGCTCAGTCTTTGCCCAGGACACACAATTTTGGACCGCCTTAATTTCAAATGGTCCTATCGAAGAAGATAGCCGTGTTCAATATTGGTTTGATGGGCATGCTCGTTATTCAGATGATGTTAGCCGCCTGGGTGTCTCAATCATTCGTCCCGGTATCGGTTACAAAGTGAATGATCGTCTCACACTCTGGGCTGGCTATGCTTGGGTTGTTAGCCGATCTGACAATCGCACAAACATTACTGATAACCGCCTATGGCAGCAGGCCACATTAAAAATTGCGGATGGACCACTGGGCTCTCTGTCTAGTCGAACGCGCTTAGAGCAACGGTTTTTAAATACTGGCGATGAAACCGGGTGGCGTTTGCGCCAGTTTTTCCGCTGGGCCAAACCGCTTAACGAACGTTGGAATGCAACGGTATGGAATGAAACCTTCATTGCCCTCAATGACACAGACTTCGGGGCAAGAGCTGGATATGATCAAAACCGAACCTTTGCAGGCCTACGCTGGAAGGCCACAAAACGCGTAAGCATTGAAGGTGGGTATTTGTTCAACGATATTCGAGCTGGCAGCCAGGAAAATCATAATCTCTCCCTCAGCTTTATTGTGCCGCTATAATCAAGAAACTTTCCGTAAACACAAAACGGTTGCGATTTAAGTTTTATAGCATCTCTTGCGCTCACTTATAAAACATGATCGCTTCAACACGCTCCAAGCCCTTTTTTGAATGCGCCTTTTCACCCAGAATAATCATTTATGCGATGATTGAACCGGCGCCATGGTCGATAAGACCATTAGACGTTTGACAAAGAGCAAAAAGTTGTCCGCTGCATGAAGAAGCCGAGAGAATATAACAATTTATTTATTATAGTAGACCCTTCAACGCTTATTGTTTACAGCTTGGCCATAATCATTCCGATATACTGGAGACCTCTTGGCACAAGATATTCCTCAAAAAGGGTCAACGCCTTCTCAGCCCCCAGCGAGTTTACAACCGGCAGACGAGGAAAATCCATCCGCGCCTAACACCAATGCACCGTCAATTACAAAAGACAGTATTGCAGGCCCCACGGATAAAAACATGCCAGCTAATAAAGCTAAATTTCTCGATGGCGATTTGATGAACCATGTCATCGTGATGTCGTTAAGCTCCAGTGTTGGACTTGTGTCGATGTTTTTTGTCGATTTTCTCGACCTTTATTTTATCTCGCTCCTGGGGGATTCTGCCTTAACAGCCGCCGCCGGTTTCGCCGGTACCCTTCTCTATTTTAATATGTCAATTACGGTTGGATTAATGATTGCTACTGGGGCATTGGCCTCACGTAGAATTGGCGCGGGAGACTTAGAAGGCGCACGGCGTATTGCGACTAATGTTATGGCAATTGGCTGCGTTGTCGGCGTAGTTTTTTCCCTGTTCTTTTGGATTTTCACCCCCGATCTACTCGAGCTTGTTGGCGCAAGCGGAGAGGCAAAACAAGCTGCCATCCGCTATCTGAGAATTGTGGTCCCAGCCATGCCCATTATGGTCATCGGCATGGTATGTTCAGGGGTGTTAAGAGCTCATGGTGACGCGAAACGAGCCATGAATTCAACCCTCTCTATGGGCATCACCAATGCTGTATTAGATCCGATTTTTATTTTTGGTTTGAATATGGGTCTTGAAGGAGCCGCCATGGCCTCCGTTACGGCGCGCTTTGCCTTAATGCTATCAACTTTAATTCCGGTTTTGAAAATTTATGGTGGATTTACGCGGTTTGAAATGGCGAGTTTACGTCGCAATATTAAATCAATCATGGGGATTGTTGGCCCGGCAATATTGACCAATATAGCCACGCCTGTCGGAGTCGTCTTTGTCACCCGCACGATTGCTGCCTATGGCGATATGGCGGTGGCCGGTTACTCGGTTATCGCACGGCTCATGCCCTTGGCCTATTGCGTTATTTTTGCCTTGTCTGGTGCTGTAGGACCAATTATCGGACAAAATTATGGAGCTCTACGGTATGACCGTGTCAGAGGGACACTACGAAAATCGATACAATTTGCCGGCGCCTACACCTTTGCCGCTTGGATACTTTTGTTTCTTTCTCATGGTTTTATTGCCGATCAATTTGGATTGACTGGCATCGGACGCTCTCTTCTGTTCTGGTTCGGGGCCATTGCTGCGCCTTTAATGCTATTCAATGGCATTTTGTTTGTCACTAATGCGGCCTGTAATAATCTTGACCGTCCGTTATGGTCCACCATTTTAAATTGGGGACGCAATACCATTGGCATCGTTCCATTTGTTTGGATTGGCGCTCGAATAGCAGATGCGCCGGGTGTGTTGATTGGCCAATATGCTGGTTCGATCCTGTTCGCAGCACTCGGTGTATTTCTCGTGAATAGATTGATTGATGATTATGAGGCAGGTCGGTTATCCCCAAAACGAGATTAATATATTTCACGTATTTATGATGCTATCGAGTGCAAATCAAACCAATAAACATTGGCATTTTTAGCGGACCTCCTTATCCTCGCTTTAATATCTTTTTGAGATTACCTTTACGCCAGAGATTTAGTTTTAAAACGAGATGATCCATGAATTCTGAAAAAATCACCGTTAATCATCAACCAAAATCCCTTTCCCGGCCTGAGAAATCTGATTTAGCAACGTTTCGACAAGATATGCAAAACCGTCTGAAACGCATTCAGGCTCATTGCCAACATTACAAAAATCCAGTTGCATCGCGCAGCATTGGTCAGGCTGTATTAAGCTTTTTAATTTATGTCACCTTGTTCGGCACAATGATGGTCGCGGCGCAAAACAATATGATTTGGCTAACCTTGATTTTAAGTGTTCCTGCGGCTGGCATTTTGGTTAAACTGTTTATCATACAGCATGATTGCGGGCACGGTTCTTATTTCAAAAAACGCTGGGCAAACAATTTGCTAGGGCGCATCATCAGTGGACTAACAATGACTCCATACGCCTACTGGCGCGACGCACATAACCGACATCATGCGAGTTCAGGTAATTTAACAAAGCGTGGCATTGGTGCGATTGATACCTTAACCGTCGAGGAATACGAAAAACTCACCAAAAAACAACGCTTCTTCTATACGCTTTATCGTCACCCCATCACGATGGTGTTAATCGGCCCCCCACTTTATATTCTTGTATTACAACGCCTTCCCTTAACAGGGCCCATGCCTTTTTCTGAAATTTATCACTCTATCAATGGCTCGCATTTATGGCGTTCAGTTATGAGCTTAAATATCATGATCTTGCTGGTGTATGGATCGCTATCACTTTTTGTTGGATTTGGGACTGTCGTTTTAGTGTTTCTCCCGGCACTGATTATGTCTGCCTCTATTGGCGGATGGTTATTTTATGTGCAGCACCAATATGAAAACGCTTACTGGGCTGAGCAAGAAGAATGGGATTATACAGAAGCCGCTTTACTTGGAAGCTCACACTATGATCTCCCTCGCTTTCTACAATGGTTTACCGGCAATATCGGCTTTCATCACATCCATCACCTCTCAAGTTTAATCCCCAATTACCGCCTGCAAGAATGTTATGAAAACAGCCAAGATTTACAATTACTCCCCAAAATGGGAATTCGTGAAAGCATAAAAACGGCAAGATTACGCCTTTGGGATGAACGGCAACGCAAAATGGTTGCTCTATAAAGCGCTGACACAGCACAGGCATATTCCTGCTCGCGGCTTCCCTTAAAAAAGATCACTTATTATAATGTTTGACAAACCCGCGAAACAATTCAGCTGTTTCAATGTAATAATCTTGCGCTGATGGCGCTTCAAGTTCATATTCAGGATACGCTGAAGTTTTTACAATCACCATATCATGGGCTGGATTGACATAAATAAATTGTCCAGAAAATCCAATTGCCATGAAGTCATCCGTAAACCCCTCTTCTTGGCTGGCTTGCGGAGTCCACCACTGATATCCATACCCTAGCGCATAGTCCTCCTGTTCGGCGGGGGCAGAATTCGCAGTGCTATCTTTAATCCAAGCGCGTGAAATAATTTGTTCGCCATTCCATTGCCCATCTTGCACATATAATTGGCCCAGCAAAGCATAATCGCGGGTTTGCAGATTTAACCCACCCAAAACATATGCCACGCCCTTACTATCAGTGGTATAGTACATGCCATCACTGAACCCGATCTTTGACGCAAGAACAGACTCAAAATTTTCTACCAAAGATTTACCCGTTGCCGCACGCAGCACCATCCCCAGAACATGCGTATCAATTGAAACATAGCGCTTGAATTGGCCTGGCTCAAAATCTCGTTCTTTATAACGAGTTGCAAATTTATCTAATGAGCCAAAAGTAAAGAGCTCATATGTCATTCGAGAAACATCGCTATTTTTATCAAAATAGTTTTCATCAAAGACTACGCCGCTAGACATATTCAACACATTGCGAATGCTAACGCCCCCATAGGCCGTACCAATAAATTCAGGCGCATATTTATCGATTGTATCTTCAACACTTTCAATATCACCACGATCTATCGCTGCACCTAATAATGTTGACAAAAAGCTTTTAGCAACTAACCAAGAAATTCTATGATCCTTCTGATGCGTATCCAGATAATAGTCTTCATGAAGAATTTCACCGTTTTTCATAACCAGCAGGGATGTTGTGCGCGTCGTTTTTAAAAAATCATCAACCACTGCTTCTCGGTCGTAAATGGAAACGGTTCTGGGCAATTTTTTTGTATTTTGTGACCAAATGCGCTTTGGCGCCGTTACCTTTATCTCCTGCGCATTGGCGGCTTCACGCATATTAGAAAAACTATAAACAATCCGATCAGGTTCAAGCATGCTAACCGCAGTATTAATACGCTGAATGTTGCGCCAGTTCACAGCAACAATCACAACAAGGGCGATCAATCAGACGAGAAGGCCCCATTTTAAAATCCTTAGCATCGCCCCGACTCCCTGTAATGAAACTGATTAAACACCTGATTGCAGGCGTGCGCTCGCGCGCTCTTTTATGCTTTCACTTTTTAATTGACCACAAGCCGCCGCAATATCTCGGCCTCGAGGCGTACGGATCGGTGAAGCATACCCTGCACGATTAACAAGATCAGCAAACCCTTCGATGCGCTCCCACGAAGAACATTCATAAGGCGCTCCTGGCCATGGGTTAAAAGGGATCAGATTAATTTTCGCCGGAATCCCTTTTAACAGCCGCACCAACTCACGCGCCTCAACCAAACTATCATTAACGCCGTTCAACATGACGTATTCAAAAGTGATACGGCGGGCGTTGGAAAGGCCAGGATAATCACGGCATGCCTGCAAAAGCTCTTTGAGCGGATATTTTCTATTGATAGGGACAATCTCATCTCGCAATTCATCACGTACCGCGTGGAGCGAAATAGCAAGCATTGCGTGTGTGTCATGGCCAAGCGATTGCATTTGCGGCACCACGCCCGATGTGGAAACAGTGATACGACGCCTCGAAAGAGCGATCCCGTTTTCATCACTGATTAAATCAATCGCAGTTGTAACGTGCGGCAAATTATATAACGGCTCGCCCATACCCATAAAAACAATATTTGAAAGTTTTCGGGTTTCACTGTCTGAGGGCCACTCCCCCAGATCATCTTTAACCACCATAACCTGACCAACAATTTCGGATGCCGTAAGGTTACGGACAAGCTTTTGTGTCCCTGTATGACAAAAAGTACAATTCAATGTACAGCCAACTTGCGAAGAAACACACAAAGCACCTGCCCGGCCAACGTCTGGGATAAAGACGCATTCCGCCTCAACACCAGGGCCAAACTTTAAAAGATATTTGCGTGTGCCATCGGTGGAAACTTGTTTTTCAACAATTTCAGGACGAGAGATTTTAAAATGATTGGGCAGCAATGCGCGCATTTCTTTGCCCAAATCCGTCATTACATCAAAATTGGTGGCGCCAAAATGGTACACCCAACGCCAGATTTGACTGGCGCGCATTTTTGCTTTTTTGGGCTCCAAACTAAACGTCTTTGCCAATGCACCCGCAAGCTCGGAGCGAGATAGACCAATCACATCTTGCACATCGGACATAGTAGGGTCCTTAACAAGAGATGTAGTTGAAGGTGTCGCAGAAGATGCAACGACTTTATGAGAAATATCGAGGGTTTGCTGGGTCATAGAAGAGGGGTTCTACCCTCTTGGCACTGTTCGAGCAAGGCCCCGCGCTGAACACAGCTCAATACCCCCTCTTTCTTTCAATCCAATATCTTATAATCGCCAGCAATAAAGGCGTCTCGCAATTTAAATTTTTGAATCTTACCAGATCCAGTTAAAGGCCATTCTTTTACACAAACCCAATAAGCCGGCGTCTTTTGCGGAGATAAGCGCTCTCTCACAAAAGATTTCAGGGCACCCGCCTTGAGTGCGCCATCAGCGCCCCGCATAAAGCAGGCAACTTGCTCCCCCCATTTCTCGTCGGGAATACCAACGACTGCCACCTCATCAATAGCCTCATGTTCAAGCATTGCATTCTCAATTTCCGCTGGAAACAAGTTTTCACCGCCGCGAATAATCATTTCTTTTACTCGTCCCGTGATCTTGAGATAACCCCGATGATCCATACGCCCCAGATCTCCCGTATGCAACCAGCCGTCACTGTCTATGGTGGCCTCTGTGGCTTCCTGATTGTCATTATAACCCAGCATGAGACTATACCCGCGCGCGCAGATCTCGCCCTGCTCAGCAATCGGCATCACTTCATTAGTATTTGGATCACGAATGGAGATTTCCGTATACTCAATCGGTTGCCCGATAGTACCCGTTAAATCTGTATCGCGATCATCATGCCAGGCTTGCGTAAGCACAGGCGATGTTTCTGTTTGACCATAAACGATTTGAACCGACGCCTTAAACACATCTTTTGCATCAAGGCAAAGTTGCGGAGCCACCATTGCGCCGCCAGACATAATGCGCTCAATCGAAGAGACATCTTGGCCGTTACGACGGACTTCTTCGATCAAAGCAACCAACATTGTTGGAACACCCATAATAAACCGGGTGTGCTCTTTTTCAATGACATTCGCAATCATGGCAGGATCAAACATCGGCGCCAGCAAAATCGAACTCCCGACACCAAGCCCGCCAAGAATTAAAATAGCGCATCCCGTTGTATGAAATAACGGCATATTGTGAACAAGTTTATCACCATGTTCAACACCGCCACGCTTCATGGTATCGATACCATTACGGATCAAACCATGATGATGCAACAAAGCCCCTTTAGGAAACCCTGTGGTTCCAGACGTATACTGAATTTGTACAGGATCATAAGGTTTGGGAGTACGCAATTCCCCCAATGTCTCTCCTGCAAACAATGCCTCATGATCGGTGAGTAAAATACGATACTTGATTTGCGCCAGACTATCGCAAACCGAATCGGCAATAGCGCGCATAGGATTTCCACGAAACTCTTCGACATAGTAAATTGCTTCCGCCCGCGATTGTTCGAGAACATAGCGCAATTCACGCTTTTGGTAAGCCGGATTCACCGTGACAAGTATAATACCGGCAAGACCACAGGCCAGTTCCAACAGCACCCATTCAGGAATATTGTGAGCATAAACGGCAATGCGCGCGCCTTGAGCGTGGCGAGTACTGAGCGCTCGAGCAAGACGTTTAGCGTCAGATAAGAGTTCTTGATATGTCCATGTGCGGGCAATGTCGCCTTTGAATGTCAACTCACTCAAAGCCGTCTGGCTTGGCGAACGTTCGGCGGAAAGATGCAACATATCTCCAATCGTCATCGGCTCCGGTTCAAGGCCACCTTGTTTTGGGAAACATGATGTTTCAAGCGCAACCGTATACATGAAGCTATCTTTCTAGGTATGACGCGAAACTATCGCAACTATCGCAACTATCGCAACTATCGCAATGTGATGCACGGTTTCGCGCCCAGTGTAACATAAAACAAAATTTTATAGTCCGTGGCTTTTTAGTTGTTGAAAAAACACCCGCCGCTATCAACAATAGGCTAAAGATTCTACCGTTGAGTGTCCAGAGCTTCCCGTTGCAATAAAAACACCATTATGCTTGAAGGATAAAATGACATGTCAACATGAAAGCCCTTAACATATGCCTTATCTTCTCAAGCCTGGTAAAATGGTTATTGCCAGTCACAATCAGGGAAAAATCAAAGAGATTGCTGAATTACTGGCGCCGCATGGGATGGAGGTCATTTCCGCTTATGAACTCGGCCTAGACGATGTGGAGGAAACGGGCACCACATTTGCAGCAAATGCCAGCTTAAAAGCACAAGCGGCTGCCAAAGCAACAGGCTTGCCCGCACTGTCCGATGATAGCGGCTTATGTATAGACGCTCTGGAGGGCGCACCGGGGATTTATTCGGCCCGCTGGGCTGAACGCCAAGATGGTAGCCGTGATTTTTATTATGGTATGGAGAAAGTCCGTAAAGCCCTCTATGAACAACTTGATGATGGCGACGGACGTAATGATAACCACGCTTATTTCGTCTGTATGCTGTGCCTTGCTTTCCCCGATGGGGCAGAACATTTGTTTGAAGGACGTGTCAATGGCACCCTCTCCTTTCCCCCTCGCGGAGACAATGGCTTTGGGTATGACCCAATTTTTATTGCAGAGGGGCATGATATCACTTTTGCTGAGATGGAACCTGCAAAAAAGCACGCAATGTCACATCGCGCTGACGCATTCGCAAAATTGGTGAAAGCCTGTTTTTCATGAAAATGGCCTCACACATAGCCGGCAAAATACCCCCGGTCTCTTCCCGCCCCCCAGATACGCCATCACCAGCCTTGGGGGTTTATGTTCACTGGCCGTTTTGCACACGCATTTGTCCGTACTGCGATTTTAATGTTTACAAAAACAGAAGTCTTGATGAGCGAGCCTGGATTGAGGCCATGAAAGTTGATCTCAAATTCTGGCATCGCCAAAGCTTGAAAACAGATAATACGCGCAAATTAACCAGCCTATATTTTGGTGGCGGCACACCTTCTCTAGCCTCTTTAGATATCCTAAAAAGTGTGATTGATTTATGTGAAAATTTATGGGGTTTCGAGACGGGGGCTGAAATTACTCTAGAGGGAAACCCTATAGACATCGAGTCTACTCACTGTCATCAATGGGCAGAAATTGGCATCAACAGACTCTCTTTGGGGGTCCAATCTTTTGATGATCAGGCGTTAAAATTTTTAGGTCGCGATCACGATGGCGCCAGTGCCCGCACAGCAATCCAAACTGCCTCGATGCATTTCGAGAATGTGACTTTTGATTTAATTTACGGCCTACCGGAACAAACCTTATCGCAATGGCGTCATCAGTTACACAGCGCCTTATCGCTCAACACTTCTCATCTCTCATTGTACCAATTAACTATTGAATCTGGAACCGCATTTGCGAAAGCAAAAACACGCGGAACGCTTGTCATGCCAGATGAACAAACCCTTGGTGATTTTTATGAATATGCTGTTGAAGACATGACTGCCGCCGGATTCGACCATTACGAAATTTCTAACTTCGCTAAAAGCCAGGCTCAAGCAAAACACAATCGCTTATACTGGGATTACCAAGATTATATTGGCATCGGTCCTGGTGCACATGGACGTTTGACGCAAGCGGGTCGCAAAACAGCAACACTTGCTCATTTTCATCCGCGTGACTATTTAGCTGCGTGCAAGGCGGTTCATCATGGTTGCCGCGAGATGATGTTTTTAACACCACAACAAACTATGCAGGAACGCTTTAGCCTGGGCTTGCGCCTAAAATCTGGCATTCCCTTAAAATCTGATGATTATTATTTCCAAAGCCCTGAACGTGCCTCACGCTTAAAGCAGTGTCAAAATGACGGTCTGGTGCTGTGGCAGGATGAAAAATTGATCGCAACACCGCGCGGGCGCCAACTCCTAGATAGTGTTTTGCTCGCCCTTGGTTTATAGCTTTAAACGCCGATAAAAAGCTTATTACCTATGAATTATCTGATCATTGGACCCGGCCGGGTCGGTAAAAATATGGCAAACTATTTAGAAGCGCTTGGTCATTGTGTCACTCTTGTTGGCCGCGCCGTCAATGGCGAACAAAAAATCTTGCGCAAGATACAAATCCAGGAAGCCGATATCGTGGCGCTGACCATACCTGATAGTGAGCTACAAAGATGGCGTGATGAATGGCTTGGCAATATAGCATCAAATTTGGTGATTCATTTTTCCGGATCTCTAGTAATAGAAAATCTCTTTGGATTTCACCCACTCTATTCCTTCCCCAACTCAATTCTAGGGATCGCCGAGATGAAAACCATCGCATTTGCATGCCCTAAAAAAGGCCCTCAATTTACGGATGTTTTTCCAGGCGCCACCAACAAACATTTTACTGTTCACGACAAAGATCGAGCACACTACCATGCTCTCGCCGTTCTTTGTGGAAATTTTGTGAGCTACATATGGAATCAAAGCGCAGCAGAATATAATCGCTATACAGATAACCAACCAAGTGACATTATGGAACCGTACTTGCAAAGTATTATGACCCGATTTTTGGAAAACCCTGAAAACTCGTTAACTGGCCCACTAGCCCGGCAAGACCAGGCAAGCATCGAAGCTAATCTGCATGGGCTAAAACATAACCCAATTCTCCTAGAATTTTATAAAAATTTTCTTGATGCCGCATGGCCGGATTATCCAGTAAAAAAAGAAGCGTTAAAAACCAAAGAAGTGCAATAGCGATCAGAGCCCTTTCGTGATAAACAACAAGCACAATGATGCCGAGATGATGTTATGAAAATTTGCAAAACCAAACACGAAACCCAGCAGACGTTACTAGCTCAACGAAATGCCCATGTAAGGAAAATTAGCCTTGTCCCAACTATGGGCGCACTACACCCTGGCCATTTATCATTGATTGATATTGCTCGACAAGAAAGTGATTTCGTTGTCGCAACAATTTTTGTAAACCCCTTGCAATTTGGTCCCAATGAGGATTTCGAAACGTACCCGCGCCAACATGAAGAGGATTTAGAAATGTTGCGCGAAGCTGGCTGTGATCTGGTTTTCACACCAAAAAAAGATAGTTTATTCCCAAAAAACTTTTCAACTCATATTCGCGTCAACGGCCTGACAGAAAATCATTGCGGCATTTTTCGCCCAGATTTTTTTGGTGGTATCGCAACCATCGTCACGAAATTATTATTGATTGTGCGCCCCGAACTTGCGATTTTTGGCGAAAAAGATTTTCAACAGTTGACCATGATCCGCCGCATGGTACGAGATCTCGATCTCGATATCGAGATCATCGGTGGACCCACTATTCGCGAAAATGATGGCCTAGCCATGTCTTCACGAAATGCGTATTTATCTCCAAGTGAGCGAGCAATCGCGCCGACCTTTCATCATGCATTATTGAATGGTGCGCAAAAAGCTGGTTTGGGCGATATCTCTTGGGATATTATCAAACAACAGGTCGAGGATGATATCTTGAAAGCTGGTTTTTCTAGTGTTGACTATATCGACCTCGTCAACGCTGAGGATTTAACTTTACTAGATTATGCACACGTCCCCGCACGTATTTTAAGCGCCGCTAGAATTGGAGAAGTTCGGTTAATCGATAATGTTCCCGTAAACCCCGCTTAACGCATTATACTATATTACGGTTTTAATTTAGTGACATTATTATTCGTTCTTTCGGGTCGTTCGCCATCATAAACTTCAGCTTCATTGGGGAAACTACGATTGACCACAGTGCTCGCATACTCTGCGATAGCTTCAGAAATAATTTCATTCAATTTTGCAAATTTACGTACAAATTTAGGCGTGCGATCAAACATCCCGAGCATATCTTCCGTAACCAGAATTTGCCCGTCACATTGCGCTGAAGCCCCAATACCAATAGTCGGAATGCTGAGGCGATCTGTAATCTCAACAGCTAGAGCCTCAATCACTCCTTCTAAAACCACACTGAACGCACCCGCCTTTTCAACAGCGATCGCATCTTCAATCAAATCTTTCCATTGCTCATGATCGCGCCCAACAACTTTGTAGCCCCCAATGGCCATCACAGCTTGAGGCTGCAAACCAATATGCGCCATTACCGCGATACCGCGTTGCGTGAGGAACTCTATTGTTTTTGCATGCAATTTCCCCCCCTCTAGTTTTACTGCATCCGCGCCTGTTTCTTGTAATACACTCACCGCGGTTTTATGAGCTTGTTCTGGGCTCGCTTCATAGGTGCCAAAGGGTAAGTCAACAACAATGAGTGACGCCGGGTTTGCGCGCATGACCGCCCGGCCATGAGAAATCATTTCATCCAATGTGATCGGTATCGTTGTATTTTGACCATGCTGCACCATAGCCGCAGAGTCCCCAACAAGCATGAGATCCATATGCGGATCAAGAAGGGCCGCCATCGGCGCGGTATAAGCAGTTAAACAAACAATGGGCTCGCCGCCCTTGCGCTTGCGAATATCCGCAACACTGGTTCTTTTCAAAGGAGTCGTTTTTGACATTATACGTTTTATCTATCGGGTTATGGGATTATGGTGTGAAAGCGAGAGCGGCAATATGTATGACAAGGACATTGATAAAGCTAGCCTTTGCTGACTATGGGTACCGCTAAAAACGATCAATAGTAAGCGCACAAGGTAAAGCAAAAAAAATCAATGGCTTTGCTTGATACAAACCCTCAAGGTTCGGGGCACGGAAAAACAAATGTCCTGCACGCACCATGGCATTGTCTGTTCGACAATATCTGCGATGTGGCAAAAGCCAACTTTGATCAAAACAAAATTTACACCTTCATGGGCCATAATTTAGCGGGACAAGCCCTGATCAACGATTAGTTTATAGCTGCACAAATGAGTTTTTGCAAGGGCTGCATCAATATCAAATCATAGGGGCGCATAAGGCCTTTGACTGGACGAAAAATTTCAATACAGTCGTGCTAATAACATAAAACATAAAAAGGGCTTGTAATCATGTTGGACGCCAATACGCCCCCTCGGCCAAGAGCCAAATTTCGTGCAATGGATGAAGGCACCAAAGAAGATTGGCAAATTATCGCCGGCGAATTCATCCCCTTTGCGCAAAAAGGTGGGCAAAGAATTCTAGACCATTTAGCACTCCTAAAAGAAGACAATGGTGGTTTTCCCGTAGATCGCTATGAGCATAGTTTACAAACGGCAAGCCGCGCCCACCAAGATGGCCGCGATGAAGAATATGTCGTTTGTGCGCTACTTCATGATATAGGAGATCTGTTAGGGGCATTTCATCACCCCGATATTGCTGCCAGCATCATCAGGCCTTTTGTATCAGAAGCCCACCATTGGATGGTAGCGCATCATGGTGTGTTTCAAGGCTATTATTATTTTGATTATTTAGGTCTCGACAAAAATCGGCGCGAGGCTTTTCGTGGTAATGATCATTTTGATTTAACCGCGGAATTTTGTGAAAAATACGATCAAAAAGCATTTGACCCCAACTATGAAACTTTACCCATCGAGGTTTTTGAACCTATGGTGATGAAAGTTTTTCAAGCCCCTAAAAATGCGACCATGCCCGCATGACAAATCCAAACATAAATTCGCAAACATCACCTCACACATCATCAAAAATTTATCGTACATATGTATTGGTATTGCTGACGCTGGTTTACACATTTAACTTTGTAGACCGACAAATACTCGGTATCATTGCCCCCGCATTGCAAGCCGACATGCAACTTAGCGATTCACAGTTAGGCATTTTGCTCGGGTTTGCATTTGCTTTGCTTTATACAATGCTCGGGATACCGATTGCACGGCTTGCAGATAAATGGAATCGTGTCTCCATCATCACTATCTCTCTTGCGTGTTGGTCAGGCTTCACGGCCCTATCCGGATTTGCGCAAAACTTTACTCATCTAGCTCTGGCCCGTATTGGCGTTGGTATTGGTGAGGCTGGCGGCTCGCCACCTTCGCACTCCATTATTTCTGATTTATATCCCAAAGAACAACGCGCTGGCGCTTTAGCTATCTACGCCATGGGGATTCCCATCGGGATAACGTTCGCTTATCTTGGAGGGGGATGGATTGTCCAAAATATCAGTTGGCGAATGGCTTTCATCGCCGTTGGCTTACCCGGTGTTTTGTTAGCGATCCTGTTAAAATTAACCGTTCGCGAACCAAACAGAGGTAGCGCCGAAGCACAGTCATCTAATGACGCTTTTCAAAATATGGACGTAGACACAAAAAATTCATTCGTCCGTGAAATAACAATTTTATGGCGCGCAGCTAGGCATTTACTGTCAATTCGCTCTTATCGCCTTGTCGTGACGGGCTTAACGGCAGGGTCTTTTGCCTCCTACGCGATTGGAGGATTTATAGTATTATTTTTCGAACGATCACATCCTGACTTGAGCATAACAAATGTCTATACTTGGCTCGGAATTATCAACGGTACCGCTTACGTTCTGGGTGTTTTTATAGGCGGTAAACTTGTTGACAAATTAGCCAAGAAAAACCTTAAAGCGTATGGCCTAGTTCCTGCCATTGCCCTCACCTTAAGTCTACCGATATTCATCGCCGCCATGTGGGTTCAAAGCCCTGTCCTTTCGCTAATTTGCTGGTGGCCAGTACACCTTTTAACCGGATTTTATCTGGGACCGTGCTTTGCACTGGCCCAAACCCTGGCACCTGT
Organism: uncultured Caulobacterales bacterium; assembly: GCA_964479275.1. Lineage (GTDB taxonomy): Bacteria > Pseudomonadota > Alphaproteobacteria > Caulobacterales > Parvularculaceae > CALLPQ01. Next base: position 91,372 of record CAYZLR010000001.1, on the reverse strand, counting down.
TTCCATTCGCGCTCTTTCAACCGCCATTTTCTTTTTTATTCTGAACATGATCGCATTGGGTTTTGGCCCAACTTACCTCGGTATTGCCAGCGATGTTATTGCATCGACTTTTGGCTTTAACGATGAAATGGGGTTACGCATCGCGCTGACAAGCGTCTCTATTGCCACGATCATTTCGATTATTGCTTTTTTGCGCTTATCGCTGGCCATCCATAAAGATTGGGAAAACGCACAAAAATAAGGAATAAACATGCGCTCTGTTATATTGGAAAATCAGGTATTCAAAATCCTGATCGCGCTATTTCTTTTTTTAGTTTTGATGAACGGAACATTTTTTTCTGCCCCCCCTGAACTGCGGGCAACAAACAGACCCGATCAATTTGATACTAACCGTGCCATTGCACGCATACAAAAAATTCTCCCGGTTGAAATACCTCACCCTATTGGATCAGATGAAAACAAAAAAACACGCGACCGTTTGGTCGCGCAAATTAGAGAATTGAGGTTCGATCCCGTCATCACATCTAATCCAGGATGCTTTATACACACCGAAAATCGCTATGGCGTTTGTGCGCAAACAGAGAATGTTAGCTTTCGTATTGGACCTGCCCCCGTAGCGGGAGAGAAGAACACAATATTAGTGACCAGTCATTATGATAGTGTTCCTGCTGGCCCCGGCGTTGCCGATGCCTTACTCGGCGTTGGCGTCGCATTAGAAGCAGCGCTTCACCTCGCGCAGGAAAATCCGGCACGGCCATTTTTGTTCTTGTTAACTGATGGCGAAGAGGTTGGACTTTTAGGAGCACGGGCATTCATTGACCATGATCCCCGTGCAGATGAGATCGATATTGTAGTTAACTTCGAAGCACGAGGCGTTCGCGGTCCAGCCTACATGTTTGAAACCAGCCAACCAAACGGGCAAGTGATGCCCGCATTTATGAAAAATGTTCGCCGCCCCGTCGCAAACTCTTTAATGGCCGGCATTTATGAACTCTTACCCAATTCCACCGATGTTGCCGTCTATTTGCCCGAGAAGATCAAAGCGCTCAATTTCGCAATCATAGGAAATGAAGCCTATTATCATACGCCGCAGGATAATTTTGCAAACCTGTCTCGCATTTCCACACAGCATATGGGAGATCAGGCGCTCACCACATTGCGCGCTTTAGCATTGAAAGACAGCTACGGCGTTTCCCATCGTCTCATTTATACTGATTTTTTAGGGCGCGGGATGATAGCGATGCCGCAAATTCTCGCACTGCCGATACTCATAGGTACACTTATTATCACCCTCATTGGGTTTTTCAAATTTCCCGATACACTAAACCCCGGCAAATTAATCAGACAGTCAAAATCACAAAAAGTGAGCATACTTCTGTCTCCTTTATTGGTGTTAATAACTTCTTTGGGTTTGAGTTATGGCATCCAGTTTTTAACGACTCATATTCGTATTGAACCCAATTATTGGCGCGCGCATGGTTGGGCATCACTAGGGTGGATCACTCTCACAGCAATTCTTTCCGCAATGACAATCCCGCGTATTTTTGCACCAAGCGCATACCGCGTTCAAATCATGACTGCAGGCTGGTTTTGGTTTTTGTTTATTGGTTTTGCCCTCTCATTTGCTTTGCCAGGCGCTTCTATCTTTTTTGTTTTACCGGCCTTATTATTTGCAACGGGTTCAATTTTGCGTCTCGTATTAGCGCCTGCCGGCGCGCTCTTTCAAAGCCTTGCCAGCATCTTTGCTTTATTTTTATGGGCGCCGACAATAGCAACATTCGGCATCAGCCTTGGATATGGAATCGGTTTTATCATTTGCCTCATTTGCGCCATAGCCCTTTTACCCTGGCTGGGTATTTTAAAACAAAACCCACAATTAACGCAGCCAAGTCGATTACCGGACACATCCCAACTTTCTTCTGTCAAACAGATCATCTTATCACCCACGAAGATTGTTTTATTTTTGATAGTAAGCTTTTGGCTTGCCGCAATTTTGATGCCAGCATACTCCGTTGTTCACCCTCGCCACATGAATGCCTTAACACTCGTTGATGGTGATAATGCTTGGGTCAGTTTTGGCAGCAGCCCTGCCGCGCCGCCAAATGAAATGCGTGCAATTGGGACTATCCAAAAGGCAAAAGCACTTGTGCCTGAGTTCAATACCTTTGCTTGGTATGCAGATGCCGTCGCTCCCAATCTTCCAAAGCCAGATGTATTAAATTTAACTACACAGCCGTTATCCGAAGGTTCTCGCACCATCTCCTATCAACTGACGCCATCAGATGCTGATCGCATCACCATGACTTTCCCCAATACGCTTTTCATCAAAAAATTGAAAGTGAATGAAAAGGAGATTTCAATTGAACCTGATGAAAGAGGCTTTACCTTTCGATGTATTGGTCATTTTTGTAAAACTATGAAGATTCAAATAGACGTTGAGGGCAATGAAGTTCAATCTTTATTTCTTTACGCAGAGTACTTCACACCATCTGAGACGGCCAAAACCTATATCGAGGCGCGCCCAAAAACTGCCATTGCCCGCCAATCAGGAGATAGAACCATGGTCGTCAACCGACTAATGTTATAAATATCATTTATCGCAAGAACTATCTCTGACGATCGCGCGGTCACCAAATAAAAGGATAAATTATGTCTGATCTCTCTAAACGGGTACCCATCTGGTTTTGGGCTATAGCTGGGCTCGCCCTGGTTTGGAACTTAATGGGCGTTGGCGCTTTTTTCGCGCATATTAATTTTTCACAAGAAGCCTTGATCGCATTACCCGAAGCGCAACAAGATTTGTATAAAAATGTACCTTTTTGGGCAACAGCCGCATTTGCAGTGAGTGTCGGCACAGGTTTGTTAGGCTGTATGTTATTATTATTGAGGAAGTCAATGAGCACTGCCGTCTTCATCGCTTCATTAATTTCAATTTTGCTGCATGATTTATATTGGTTTGGTATAAAGCAAGCATATAAAGTCTTAGGAACCGCCGATATCATTATGCCAATCATTGTTATCTTGATTGCTATTAGATTGATTATATTTTCACGCACCGTTTCTACAAAATCATGGTTCTAGTCTCTAACCTTACCGCGTAAATATCCTTGTATATCATTTTTCTTCGTTTTCTTTTTCAGGCTTTTCATCCGGGAGAAATTCGGGGTTTAAAACCACATATCCATCATTAATAAAAACATCCGGTATAGCCTCCAAACTAAAAGGAACGAGGTGCGCTGGTTTTTTCTTTTCGCGCCCTATTCTTTTTAATTTAATCTCTAAAATGTCTCCTGCGCCAAAATTGTGAACCGCTGCAATTGTGCCGATCTTCTCACCCTTGTTCTTATCTTCACCAGGGAGGCACACATGAAGACCAACCAGATCTGCATGATAAAAATCTTCATCGTCTGTTTTTGGCAGTTTTTCCCGCGCAACATAAAGACGAGTGCCAGTCAGTTGTATAGCCATTTCTCTTGAGAGAATGTCATTAGAGCGCACAAGGACCAAGTCGCTTTTTAAAATACGAATAAACTCTAAAACGAATGACTGGCCCCCATCTTCTGTTTCAACTGGTCCATATTCGGCTATTGAAGAAGGGGTGGCTGTGAAGGCCTTGACCTTTGTCTCGCCGTGCACCCCGTGCGCCCCTGCAAAAGCACCAATACAAATTCGGTTTTCATCTTTATGATTCATGATTTATTTTTCTCGCGATCTGCAGGTTCAAACAAAACCCCGCGCTCTGTATAAATAATCACAGATAGGGACAAAATACCCATAATCACCATACCGACAATGACGGAAAAAGGCGTGCCATCGTACATACTAGCAATGACCCCGCCTAAAATACCCGATAGCGCTGTGTTGGCAAAACCATTCGCAGCACCCGCAGACCCCGCAATCTCGCCCATGGGCTCCATCGCAAGCGCGGTACAATTGGGACCGATTAAACCCATGCAGAAAAAAGAAACACCAGTAAAAAATTCGAACGTCCAAATATTTTCAATGCCCGCCTTAAAGACAACCAAGTGCACAATACCAATAGCGATAAAACACACAACGCCCATGTGAGAAATACGGCGCATTCCATAGCGTACAACCAATCTGGAATTTACAACTGAAGCAATCGCTAATGGCAAAGCGATGAACGCAAAAGCCAATGCAAAAAAATCACCCACAGCGAATGTCTCTATAAAAATCTGTTCGGAGGCGCTCAAAAAAGAAAACAAAGACGCAAAGACAAACGCACCCGCAAACGTGTAACCGACACTAATCCTATTTTTAAAAAAAATGAGATAATTACTCATAATCAGGTCCAGCTGTAAGGCTTTACATCCAGCAGCAGGTTGACTTTCGCGAACTCGTGTAAAAACCCATAAGCCCAACATTAAACCGTAGAGCAACAGGGCTGCAAAAATCCATCGCCATGGCCCTATTAGAAGAATAAATTGACCAATACCAGGTGCCACAATAGGCGCCGCCATGAAAATCGTCATCACCAACGACATTACGCGGGCCATTTCCCGGCCAGCAAAACGGTCGCGCACCACCGCAATCGCTGCAACGCGGGTTGCTGCCGTTGCCGAGCCTTGCAGGGCTCTAGCCATCAACATCAAGCTAAAATTACTTGCAAATAGGCTAAGAAGGGACGCAAGCACATAACCCGACAAAGAAAATAGAAGAATTTTCCTGCGCCCAAATCGATCAACCAATGGCCCAAAAAAAATCTGCGCAAATCCATTAAAGGTCACATAGACCACGACCATTAATTGTCGATCATTTTCATTGATTGCGCCCAACTCTCTAGCAATGGAACCAAGAGCCGGTAGCATCATATCAATCGCAAACGCATTTAATGCCCATAAACTTGCAATTAAAATTACAAGCTCATTCAAACTGATCTCATGATCATGCCGATAAGCAGGGATTAGATTATATTTTGTGGAATTTACCATCAGACCCATGACTTACCGATGCGTAACGCGCATTGCAAGCAGATAGAAGGGGGATTATGTCACTAACTCGGTTACAGCCAGACTTTAGGAAATTCTGTAAATTATGGTGTCAAAGAAAATTTTACATCGCTCGAGTTTTGAAAATCTGTTCCACCGCAAAAAGAGGCGATATCGTTTTTGGTACAATCATTAACGATGATGCTCAACATGGCTTTCAATTAAGGCTTTGTTGTAAGCGGCCAATGCGCGTATCCTCGTTAAATACCCAATCGGTTGATCTGCAGCGCCGCTCGCCCCATCAACGACAGGCAGCCCCAACTCACTACGTCCCTCAAAACTGGCAAGCGCACTCCCGAGAGATTGCGTGACATCAAGACGGATGGTGTCTTCAGAAAGTGGCGCCTGAACTGGCATTTTTTCCATAACATCACGCACCCTGATGGTTTGCAAAATCACCCCTTGTGGCCCTTCCGATAAATCATACCCACGCCGGGATAATTGCCAATGGAAAAAAGATCGCCCGCACACCCACTGAGTAAGCAATGTTGCAATCGAAACCGCGACCAGTAAAGAAATCGCCATGCTATAATCACCCGTAAGCTCAAAAGCGATTAAGGTGGTTGAAATCGGCGCACCAATAATGGCACCCGCTGCTGCGCCCATTCCCACCATCGCAAAATAACTCGATTGCGCCCCGGTGCCAGGCAATAAAATGGATAAGATTAAGCCATAGGCCGCCCCAACAAAAACGCCGACAAACAAACCCGGCGAGAAAACACCGCCTCCAAACCGGCAGGAAACAGTAATGGCGGTTGCCAATAATTTTAAAATTAAAATTCCGACAAGTGCTTGCAGACTATAATTGCCCGCGAGCGCATTTGTGATGGCCTCGTAACCAACGCCAAAAATTTCCGGTTGAATGGCGCCGATTAAACCAACAAAAAGCCCCCCGATAGGCGGGAGAAGGAGAAACGAGATTTTGCGGGCGACGGCAAAATCTCGGACTTTTTCTGTGAAATATTCCGTAGTCAGCAAAAAAACGATCGCGGCCGCTCCGCACAACACCCCCAAGACCGCCGAGAGCGCCACATCAATTGATCCCGATTGCCCATAAGCGGGTACGGCAAAAGCGGGCAATTCCCCAAAGTGAAAGTGACCTACAACCGCCGCTGATACGCTTGCTAATGCAATTGGCCCAAAGACAGAGAGCGCATAATTTCCAAGCACAACTTCAAGCGCAAATAATACGCCGGCGATAGGGGCATTAAAACTTGTCGCCACCGCCGCCGCAGCCCCGCACCCCAACAGAGTACGCCGGTCATGCAAAGAAAAGCCAAAGTGACGATCAAGATAGGAAGCAATGGTTGCCCCCAAATGAACAGCAGGTCCTTCTCGTCCAGCGCTGGCACCGCCACCAAGAGACACTGTCGTAACGAGAGCGGCAGCAAGCCCGGACCGCAAAGACACACGTCCTCCCGAGACTGCCCGGGCTTCAATGACATCTGCAACCCCTTGTCCGCGCCCACCCTTTAACCAGTTATATTTATCAGCAAAATATAAAATCAACGATACCAGCAAGCCAGCGATCACAGGCGCTAGCCAAGACCGCATAAAACCAAGAGACGCTGCCCCACTGGCAATTGTTTCCTCAGTCTCTCCAAAAGCAATTAAAGAAACCTGATCAATAGCGAAACGAAAGCCAATGACCGCATATCCGACCGCAATCCCGATGATCAAGGCGAATAGCCAAACCCGTAATGTTGTCAAATCTCCGGTACGTTCTCGCAATCGTTTTGCTTTCAACCGAAGTCGAACCCATAACCGGATTGCAAATGTCTCCAGATTTCGCTTCATTGAACCACTACTTCAATTTTTTTCGATAAACATAGGTTTTTATAAAAACAATATAAACAAACCTGTGAAAAGTAATCCATAGCTTTCAAAAAGCACAACAATGTTTTTGTGTTTGGCCATCACAGGGCGCCGAACCCAGGTATCATTTTTCACAAGAATAAACATCTCAATGAGAAAAAATTATGGATTGGCTCGTTCTTCGTAAAGAGCGTTTTGTCAAGCATCCCTTAACGGCCTTCATGTCGTAAATTTTCAACCACATAAACTCTCAAGCAAGAAGCAAGAGAAGATAATTTTTCGCTGTTCGAGTTTTTATCACCGCGAACCCGTTGACGATCAATATGCGCAATTAATGCCGGCAAGCTTAACCCTTTTTGCTGGGCAATATGCTCAAGTTGCTCCCAAAAAATCGGCTCCAGCAACAAGCTTGTCGCATGGCCATGAATGGAGAGCGATCTTTTCTTCATAAAGCCTCTGCACGCACAGGAGTATGCCTCATCTCTATTGACTGAATAGCCCCAATTCTCGTCTGACCGTTCACCGATATTGGTCAGATTACCCATGACCAATTTTATTGTAAATCAGGCTTTGTTTGCCAACAGACTGGATTCTGCTGCTGCAATAACTTTCTCCGGCGTATCAACGAACTGAATTGTGTCATGCAGAAAGTCAGGTGCAAACTTACGGTCGACAATGTGGTGTAAAAGCTCTTGCAAGGGTGACCAAAAATCATTCACGTTCGCCACAATGATTGGTTTTTTATGCAGAGATAAACGGGCCCATGAGAGCGTTTCAATGATTTCTTCTAATGTGCCGATTCCACCTGGTAAGGTGCAAAACACATCTGACTCTTCAAACATGAGCATTTTACGTTCATGCATGGTTTCTACAATCTTGTGCTCAACTCCCTCGAGTACACCTTCAATTTCAGTCAGAAATTTCGGGATTACGCCATATACAGCGCCCCCCTTGTCACGGGCAGCACTCGCTGTTGCCCCCATTAAACCCAACTTGCCACCGCCATAAACAACCCGCCACCCGGCATCAGCCGCAAGTTCGCCGATATCTCTGGCCGTTTTCATAAAGACGGGGTCATCCCCTGGGGCTGACCCACAATAAACACAGATAGATTTCATGATTTTTAGTCAACTTTAATTAGGAAGGCTTTGCTTCTCGTTTCATTTTCACGCTATTGTAGAGACAAATTCGACCGGGTAAAGAAATTTGTGAATTTAAACAAGCATGATCGACGGCCCATGGCCTTGACAATTGCTCTCGCAGCGCTCCTACTTGACGCTATTACCCTTTTTAAATCCCATACTAAGGCTCATATCGGAGACAAAAGATGCGCTATATCATTCTCTTCCTGTTGCTGATCATTTTAGGATTTATTTCCTGGAAAGTCGTAGAAAAATTTGAGCTTCTGGGCCCGAATAAACCGTCGCAATCGCTGGAACAAGCGCAAACACAGAGCGCGCCTCAAAACCAATCTGATACGCCACTGGGCCCTGTGCCCCCAAGTTTTGACGTTGTGCGCGTTGGCCGAGACGGGTTTGCTGTCATTGCTGGGCGCGGCGCCGCTGGTGCAATGATCACAGTCCTTGCCAATGAAGAAGAGCTCGCCACCGAACTTATTGATGGTAGCGGCAGCTGGACAATAGCAACAGAGACACCGCTTTCTGCTGGCACTGTGGAACTTTCTTTATCGATGAAAACCAGTGACGGGCAAATTATCCGTTCTGAAGAAAGCATTGTGATTTATGTCCCTGAGAGCGGGGAGCGCCCTTTAGTGGTTCGAACCACACCGGGCGGCGCAACGGACGTGTTGCAAACCCCCAATGATCCTGATGGCGCTTATGGCCCTTTAACGCTTGATTCCATTGATTACGACGATTCAGAAAGCGTCATTTTCACTGGCCGCGCGGAACCTAACAGGACAGTGGAAGTTCTGGGCAACGGCAAAAGATATGGCATCACAACGTCTACGGCAACCGGACGCTGGACGCTCACAACAACAATGCCGCCAGGTGTATATACATTGTTAATTGTACAATTTGATGAAGAAGGCCGCCGCCCTGCTTATGTCATTGAACTACCGTTTGAACGGGCAACTTCTGAGCAAATCGATTTACGAGATGGCAGAGTTGTTGTGCAACCGGGCAATAGCCTTTGGCGCATCGCCCGGCGCGCTTATGGTAGCGGCGCACAATATTCGATTATTTATGCGGCCAATATTGATCAGATCAGAGACCCAGATTTGATTTATCCCGGTCAGATATTCTCTGTACCCGAGGAGGACACGAACGAACAAACCGATGGTGGATAGGGCGTTATTATCTCAACACATCAGTAAGATGCCCATTCATCGTTTTAATGACTTCATGAATAGTTGTGCGCGGCCTGCGTGTATCTTTAAATAAATGCACCGAACGTGGTTTACGATCAAACCAAACAATATTTTCGCTCGTTCTTGGTCTTTTTTGAGCCAACCAAATAGCTGTATCTGCCCCCTGATAAGGGGTTCGCAAGATAAATTGTAAAAGCGCAGAAAACAAAGGCATGGAGCGTTCAACCCCCGTTGTGCGCACCCAACCTGGATGCATCGTATAAGTAAAAACATCTATCTCACGATGTTTACGCCGCCAATAGTCTACAAGACCGAGCTGCGCACGTTTGTGAGAAGCATATGCCATCGGCCCATCAAAGTCTTTCGGCGATTGATTTAACAGCTTCAAATTCAGGGGCGCATTGTAGAGCCCCCCTGATGACATTGCGATTATCAACGGCGCTTTCGCAAAAGTTCCACTGGCAAACAAATTTTCGGTAAAGTGATATTGCCCGAGTAAGTTAACCGCATAGCTTTGCTCAAAACCTTCCCGGGTCTTCTTGTGGATGTCATTTAATATGCCGACATTGTTGATTAAGACATCAATTCTAATTTTTTGATTGAGGGCTTTACATAGCCTTGAGATTTCATCCATATCCGACAAATCAGCAACAACAGGAACAATCGCTCCGTATCCTTCATTTTGAGGACGCATACGCGTTCTATGCTTAAGCTTGATTTCTGTCTTTGATTTAAGCGTTTGCAATTTATCGATCGAACGGCCTATAGCAATCACGCGTGCACCATTAAGAGCAGCGAGCTCCGCTATCGCATAACCGATACCATCAGATGCACCCGTCACAACCCATGTTTGTTTACGAAAATCTGATCGAATGGGACGCCATTTGCGTTTGCGCACATGAAAACCAATCGCCGTGAAAGAAGGCAATTTGCCAATAAAAAAACGAATACCTTTCAACGCGCTCATAAGGAGGCTTCCACAATAAAACCAGTATCCCGAAACAGAATAAAATCCCCAGCGCATGTTATAACCGGGTAAATTATCATGCTTTAGTACTTTGCAATTTTTATTCCACGAACATTTAGAGGCCCCTGGAATTCATTAAAAAACTGCCATGTTTCACAATGAAACATCGGAAAAATGATCGCGGTCCCTAGCTGAAAACAACTAACCTTTGCACACCTTAACGTCCGATTCAAAATTCGCTTTTGCCTGACAAACCCAGATTTTTCGAGAGCGGGAATACAACATACACATTGCACATGAGCACCCGAAGTATAGAAAAACTTTTTTGCAGGCGGCAAAAAATAGAATTTTGAACTGGGCTCTTAAAAAAGATAGCCCCCAAAAGACTACATTACCGGTTCAACTTTTATCACTTCCGGCACATAATGCTTTAGCATATTTTCGATACCGGCTTTGAGGGTATACGTTGACGACGGGCATCCAGCGCAAGCCCCTTGCATCGATAAAAAGACAACCCCCGTTCTGGGCTCAAAGTGATGAAAAACAATATCGCCGCCATCAGCGGCTACTGCCGGGCGCACCCGCGTATCGATCAACTCGATAATCTGTTCAACAGTTTCTCGATCCTCTCCTTCATAATCTTCTAAAGGTGTAGAAGAGGGCGCTTGCTTTTTGGCACCTTCCTTGAGGATTGGAAGACCCGCAGTAAGAAAATCAGCAATGATCCCAAGAATTTCTGGTTTGATATGAATCCACTCAACACTGGCATCTTTCGTGACCGTGACAAAATCCGCGCCAAGATAGACTCCCATGACACCATCAACACTAAATAAAGACTCGGCGAGGGGAGAGCGTTCCGCGCTGGCAATCGTTGGGAAATCAAATCCAAGCTCCCCTTCCCCCAACAATGGACGGTCAGGCAAAAACTTCATCGATTGTGGATTTGGTGTGTCTTCTGTCTGGATAAACATAGAGGGGCCTTACATAAAGAATGAGTGTTGCTCAAGCAGATATATGAACAGGACGGAGATTACACAAGAGGCATCCGCACGAGCTTAAATCATTCTCGACTTCCTCATCTCCAACTTCAAAGAGGTTAAATAAAGCATTCACATTTTTAAATTTTCACGGTAAGTCTTCATCTCAACAAGGAGCCCAAATTCAATGGATGATAACTCCACGAAATTCACCGACGAAGAAGCTTTGTTATTTCACTCCCGCGGGAAGCCCGGAAAACTAGAAATAACGCCAACCAAGCCCATGGCAACGCAACGAGATTTGTCACTGGCTTATTCTCCAGGTGTTGCTGTACCGGTGAAACGTATCGCTGATAACCCGGATCTAGCCTACGATTACACCTCGAAAGGGAATATGGTTGCAGTAATCTCCAACGGGACCGCCATTTTGGGATTAGGAGACCTTGGACCGCTCGCCTCAAAGCCGGTGATGGAAGGAAAGTCTGTACTCTTCAAGCGCTTTGCTGACATTGATAGCGTTGATTTAGAAGTTGATACCAAAGATCCGGAAGCCTTTATCAACTGTGTGCGCTATTTAGGGCCTGCATTTGGTGGCATTAATCTCGAAGACATTGCTGCCCCTGAAAGCTTCATGATCGAACAGCGCCTGAAGGAAATCATGGATATTCCAGTGTTTCATGATGACCAGCACGGCACCGCTATTATTGCAGCCGCAGGCCTGCTCAATGCGCTTGATATCACCGGGAAATCGATCAAGGACATAAAAATCGCAGTTTCCGGAGCTGGATCTTCGGCACTCTCAGTGATTGGGTTAATTAAGGCAATGGGACTGCCCCATGAAAACGCCCTTGTGTGTGATAGCAAGGGCGTATTGCGCAAAGATCGCGAGGGACTGGATCAATGGCGCTCTGCCCATGCCGTCGAAACCGACAAAAACACATTGTCTGAAGCCGTTGAGGGAGCGGACGTTTTAATCGGGCTTTCGGTTGCTGGCGCTGTTAATCAAGACATGATCAAATCCATGGCAAAAAATCCGATTGTATTTGTTATGGCCAATCCTGATCCGGAAATTTTGCCAGAAGACATTAAGGCTGTGCGCGATGATGCCATTATCGCAACAGGACGCTCAGACTACCCTAATCAGGTCAATAATGTTCTTGGTTTTCCCTATATTTTTCGCGGGGCCCTTGATGCGCGAGCCCGCACCATCAATGATGAAATGAAAATTGCCTGCGCCCAAGCTCTGGCAAAACTGGCCCGTGAAGACGTACCAGACGAAGTCGCCGCAGCCTATGGGAAACGGTTAAAATATGGCCCCGGATACATTATCCCAACGCCTTTCGATCCGCGTTTAATGGTTGAAGTTCCCCCTGCTGTCGCCAAAGCCGCTGCCGACACTGGAGTCGCTCGCCAGCCCATTAAAGACATGCAAAACTATCGCAATAAATTGGCGGCCAGACTTGATCCGTCAGCATCTTTTTTACAAAAAGTTTACTCAACAATCAGAGGGCAGAAAAAACCGCGTCGGGTTGTTTTTGCAGAGGGCGAGAATGTTTCCGTAATTCGTGCTGCATACACCTTTCAACAACAAGAATTTGGCAAAGCCATATTGATTGGCCGCGAAGAAGAGGTGAAGAAAGGCTTGCAAGAAGCAGGACTACCGGCTGATGCAAACTTAGAGGTACATAACGCAAAAATTTCTACCCATAATGCTATCTATACTAAGCATTTATATGAACGCATGCAGAGACAGGGATTTTTATTTCGAGACGCCCAGCGCCTCGTCAATACGGATAGAAATGTTTTTGCCTCTTCAATGCTCGCACTCGGGCATGCCGACGGCATGGTAACCGGTGTGACACGCAATTTCGATGTTGCTTTAAACAATGTCAAACTCGTACTTGATCCGCGCGCCGGAGAACGGCTAGTGGCGATGTCAATTGTTTTGGCCAAAGGGCGAACAATTTTCATGTCTGATACCAACATCAATATTCTTCCCAGCTCAGAAGAACTGGCAGAAATTGCCATGCAAACGGCGCACGCAGCCCGCCGCCTTGGCACCGAACCTAAAGTGGCTTTTGTCTCCTATTCCAATTTCGGTAATCCGGATACATCTCACTCAAGACGGGTTTCCGGTGCGGTTAAAATTCTCGACCAGCGCGATGATGTTGATTTTAATTATGAAGGGGAGATGACCCCTCGTATGGCACTAAATGAGCGCTATAGAGAGGCTTTTCCCTTCTCTCGTCTCGACGGTGAAGCTAATGTTCTCGTGGTGCCCGGCCTGCACTCTGGTTCAATTTCAACAAAATTGTTGGGTGAAATTGGAGAGGCAACTGTAATCGGGCCTTTGCTAATGGGACTTGAAAGGCCGGTGCAGATTGCTCAAATCGGCTCTAGCGTTACTGATTTGGTCACCCTCGCGGTCATGGCTGCTGTTGAACTGGACGACACGCACCGGGCGTGGGCTCAAAAAGCGAAGTAAACAGGCATTTCTTCTGCGTTTCGCAAGCAAGCGTGTAACGTGATTGTGCATTTTATTGTGCATGCTGAAGGTTACAATCTTTTCGAAATGAGTGTTGATATACATATCGCCCTAATCTGTTAATCACCAACAGAGATGGAGCCATATTTTTATGTGATAGATTCTCATGATTATCACAATATTCGAAAGATGAAGGTTCTCGCTATGCTCCGTATTCATGCTATCATTATAGTATTTTTTAGCCTCTCTTTTTTGAGTTTTGTTACCCCCCCCGCAAGTGCTGCCCCCATATGGATAGAACGCAATTACATCTTGCCACCAGTTTTGATTGATGACGTTTTTGCCCAATCAAATGATGCCAGCACAAGAACGATAGACCATACGCTATTCGATGATTTTTTGACGCGTAACCTTGTCGCTCGTACAGACGGTTTGAATATAGTTAAGTATCGCCACGTGAGCACAGATGATCAGGCGCAACTCGCCTCATACATTCAAGCTTTGGAGGCTATCAACATTGATGATTATACCCGCAATGAACAATTGGCTTTTTGGATTAATCTCTATAATGCGGCAACCATACATTTAATCATCACTTCTGAAGAGGTTTCATCTATACGCGACTTGAAAAAACCATGGAATACTAAAATCGCAACGGTTTTAAACCTTGATCTCACCTTGAATGAAATAGAACACGGCATTATTCGTCCAGTCTTTAAAGATGCACGCATCCATTATGCGGTTAATTGCGCTTCAATCGGTTGTCCTAATTTAGCCGAGCGCGCCTATACAGGCAAAACCCTAGAAATGATGCTGAACGAAGTCGCGATCGCTTACATCAATCACCCGCGCGGTGTCAGAGTAAAGGGCGGTCGCATTACTGCGTCAAAAATATTTGGGTGGTATAGAGAGGATTTTGGTGATGGTGTAAAAGGGGTTTTGAACCACATTCAACAATATGCGAATGAAGACCTCAAGTCAGCAATTGAGGGAAAATCCTCAATTGCAAAATATAAATATGACTGGGATCTGAACGGTGAAAACGCTGAGCTTACCCGTTAAGATTTGCATCTCTAAAACTTGCCTTGTTAAAAATCATCTTTGAGATGGCGTACTTTTGCAAACACTTCAACCGGGTCACGCGTTCCAAACTGTTTTTGAAAATTTACATCTGCCGGGCGCAAAAATGGATTTGTCTCTAACTCTTCCCTTACGAAGGAGGGAACCGTTGGCAAACCTTTCGCACGCAAATTTTCAATTTGCGCGCATCGCTCAATCAGTTTTTGATTTTCCCCATCAACACTCAAGGCGAATTTTGCATTCGCTGCTGTATATTCATGAGCACAGTAGAGCTTTGTGTGACCGGGCCATTTGGCAATCAATGAAAGAGAAGCCCACATTTGCGCCGCTGTTCCCTCAAAAAGGCGCCCACAACCAAGTGCAAAAATTGTATCACCAACAAAAGCCATATTTTCTTGCTCAAAATGATACACAATATGTCCAGCCGTATGGCCGGGAGTATCATAAACGGCTGCTTTTACGTCACCAATTGAGATTTGATCGCCGCTCCCCACCGCAACATCAATACCAGGAATACGATCACGCTCTTCTCTCGGGCCAATAATTTGGCATTGCCATTTTTCTTTTAGCGCAAGATTGCCACCGGCGTGGTCATAATGATGGTGGGTATTTAATATCGTGTTGAGAGGCCAATTCTTGCTCGCCAATGCCGCATTAATTGCATCGACATCAGGAGTATCAATACAAGCGACTTCGCCAGTTCGGGAGTCGCGTATGAGATATCCATAATTATCAGACAGACAGGGAAATTGAAAAACCTCAAGAGACATTATCCGTTCCTTATATTAACATGGCTCCGCTATAACATAGCTGATAAAGGATCACCATACAGCCCACTCATCAATCGCTTAGACCTGATTTTAGGTTGCCCAGTCTTATCCATTTCTGTTACCATCATTACACTAACCAATCACACCCATTGAGTCCCCCTTGTGCGCACTGACATCCTTGATCTGCATCATTTTTACGAGACGCCACTTGGCGAACTTGTTCGCCAAACTATTGGCGAGGCTTTAGCTGAGTTATGTAATGACATACAAGGACAACGCATAGCAGGGTTTGGTTACACAACCCCATGGCTAGGGAAATTTGAAGATGCGCGCACCGTTATTGCCCTCGCACCTGATGCACAAGGGGTTATGCGATGGCCGCTCACTGACACCGACAACAGCAAGAATGACCATACTAATAATCTGACTACAGATTTCTATTCCAACAAAGCTTGCCTTGTTCATGAAGGATATTGGCCATTACCGGATCGATCCATGGATAAAATCATCATTATACATGGCCTAGAAGAAGTACGCGATGCCACGAGACTTTTGCGTGAAGCCTGGCGTGTTCTCGCTGATGACGGGCAACTGATTATTGTTGCCGCTCAAAGACGAGGCCTTTGGGCGGCCTATGACACAACCCCCATGGCCGCAGGCCGACCATGGCTTCGCGGACAATTGAATAGATTACTAGAAGGCGCTCTTTTCACACCATCAAAGGTCATAAGAGCGCTGCATTTTCCCCCGCTGCAATTACGCCTCATCCATAAAAGCGCCAAGGCCTGGGAAAACATTGGCAAACGCCTATGGCCAGGATTTTGTGGTGTCTTAATTATTGAAGCGCAAAAATCGCTTCTCAATCCCGTCACAGGAACGCCGCAACGAGTGCTCAATGTAATCCGCCCTAAACTGGCCGGTGCATTGATGCCTGGCACAAAACCCTTTAGGGCCCGATCCAAAAAAGCATAACACGCCTTGCACCAATGCGCTTTACTGTTGCGGTATTATCATAATTCACTCATTGAACGTCAAAAGCTTTACAGTCTGTTAGCGCCAATTGCGATCACTGAGAAACGAGTGATTGGCTCCAAAATTTTATAGCGTAGCGTATTTTTGTGGCGTTACCCGAAGAGAGCTACCAACAGGCACCCACTTGGTTGCAAAATCGCTCTTTGTGATATCTCAAGTTTTTATTCAGTCTCACAATGATTAAGCCAAAGAGAAAAAATAAGATTAAGCATAATCGGCTTGTTTAAAATAAAGTCCGTGTGCTGGCGCAACCGGGCCGCATTGAGCGCGTTCTTTTGCTATCAAAGCTTGCTCCATATCCGCATACGACCATTTTTTTCTTCCCACCTCCACTAATGATCCCACAATTGAACGCACTTGATTGTGTAGGAATGAAGGTGCACTGCACTCAATGGTAATATGAACTTGCGTGCGCATCACACTAATGGTGTCCAGCGTTTTAATCGGCGATTTTGCCTGACATAAACTTGCACGAAAAGTAGTAAAATCATGCTGGCCCACTAAAATTTGTGCGGCCTGATTCATCGCCTCAGCATCTAATGGTGCGCTGATGCGCCAAGCTTGTCCCTGATCAAGTGCCAACGGAGCGCGGCGATTAATGATGCGATAGAGGTAGTGACGCGCGATACAGGAAAACCGGGCATGAAAATCGGCACTCACCGCTTTAACGGCTAAAATCGAAATTTTTTGTGGTTTCAGGTGAAAGTTTATTGCCTCTTGCAACCGGTAGGGGGTAATCGTTTTCAAAATATCGACATGAGCGGCCATAGCAATGCCATGCACCCCCGCATCCGTGCGACCCGCGCCGTACACATGACAATCTTCACCGCTAAAACCTTTAATAGCCCCCTCTATGGCCGCTTGAACCGACGGCTCATCTTTTTGTCGTTGCCAGCCGGCATAGTCCGTGCCATCAAACTCTATCAATAATTTGTATCTTTGCATGTTTGGGAATATCTTTGAAAATTCATCTTTAGTCATACTCTGGGCAAGAGACCATTAATCTGGCACTCTCAGGATTAAAAGCCAACACAACGATCTCCCCAAACCCAGATCGTATCTATATGCTAGTTTAAGGGAATAACGCGACAATGACCATTGAGACTGAGAATGCGCATAATACAGTGTCTCCAGAGCCCAAAGGGTTTTGGGACAATTTGCGTGCAGAACTGCCCTTTTTTCTCTGTGTGTTAGGCGTTGTGTTTACATTCAGGCTGTTGTTTTACGGCATGAATTACATTCCTAGTGAGTCCATGCAACCGGCTTTAGAGGTCGGAGATCGCATTGTCGTCAATAAATTTATTTATGGTTACAGCAAACACACAGTCCCATTTTCCCTGGCTCCGTCCTTTCCGGGTAAAAATGGTCGAGTGTTTGGTCGCCCGCCAAAACGCGGCGAAGTTGTTACTTTTAAAAACCGCCTCCAAGATAACAAAATTTTTATAAAACGGGTCGTTGGCCTACCCGGAGACAAGGTCCAGTATAAAAACGGACGCTTGTTTCTAAACGGTGAAAATGTCACCCGTGAAAAAATTGCTAATTTTGACTATCGCAGTTATCGCGGCGGCGTCCTGAATGTTACGGAATATACCCAAAAGCTGGATGACGGCACAAACTACAATATTTTCGAACAATCGGACCAAGACTTTGCGGATAACACACGTGAGTTCATTGTGCCGGAGGGACATCTTTTTGTAATGGGAGATAATCGCGACAATTCAATTGATAGCCGTTACCTCGATAGAGGCGTCGGATTTATGCCGATTGAATATTTATTAGGCCGCGCAGAACGGGTGTTGTTCTCAACATATCGATGCAAAAAAACCCAAGGGTTACGCTGCGCAAAGCGAGGTTTCTTTTCCAAAATACAATAACCCATAACCTTTATTAAAAAAGGGTCATTCCGGGTTCAAAACAAAATCCCCGCAAAAATTCGTCGGCGCTTTGCGGTGACTTACCCGGTCTTTGTAACCTTGTGATTGCCACAACATTGCCGGTCCTATCAGATGAGGGCGGCGCAATGAAGGGGCTGTGTTGCCCGCAAGAAATCCCCAAAATTCCATCCGCATTAATCACTGTGCCGGGCGGCGCAGCACTCGTATGATTGGTCATACCCGAAAACAAAGCTTTAATCCGAACCGGGCCCTCTAAGCCCGATGAAGCTGGGGGATCAGCCATAAACCAGGCACCTGGAAACGGCGACAGTCCCCGAATATGATAATCAATTTCCGCTGCACTTTTCGTCCAGTTAATCTTTGCCTCTTGTGGGCTGACTTTTTCAGCGTAAGTCATTCCCTCTTTGGCTTGCGTTGTCGCAACCATACTGCCGCGTTCTAAAGCCGCCAAAGCACGAGGGATCATATCCGCACCAATTTTTGCTAAACGATCATGCAAAACTCCCGTTGTATCCTCGGCAAAAATGGGAGTCGCTTCGGATAAAAGAATTGGCCCGGTATCAAGCCCCGCTTCCATTTGCATCAATTGGATGCCCGTTTGTTGATCGCCGGCCATAATGGCACGGTGAATCGGCGCCGCACCGCGCCATCTGGGCAAGAGTGATGCATGTAGATTTACACACCCTAAACGGGGCGCATCAAGGATAGCTTTTGGCAAAATCAATCCGTAAGCCACCACGATTGCCAGATCCAGATTGAGAGCAGCAAATGCGTCACGATCCTCATCAGATTTAAAGTTTAAAGGCGCGCGCACATCAAGACCAACAGCCTCAGCCGCTTGTTGCACAGGAGATGCACGCAATTTTCGACCTCGACCAGCAGGGCGAGGCGGCTGTGTATACACCGCAACAATCTCATGCCCCCCAACATCAACCAGCTGACTATTTGCGATCAGGGCATTTAGGATTGGTACGGAAAAATCAGGTGTCCCCATAAAGGCGATACGCATGGTTTAAATTCCCCATTCTTGGCGTGTTCTGGAGGTTTCATATTGATAAAAAATGCAAATTTGCAAATTTTTTTGCCTGTTAATCGAGACCTTGGTTCTGTTCTGGGTCTGGCCCGACCCAGAGCCTATGCTCTGCACCAAGCGGCTCACATTTAGGCAGAAGCTCTTAATTTTTGTTCTTTTTTCAGTTTCTTTAAAATTCTATCTCGCTTGAGCCGCGAAAGATGATCGATAAACAAGACACCCTCAAGATGATCCATCTCATGTTGAATACAGGTTGCCAACATGCCCTCAGCTAGGACTTCACAAGCCTTACCATGATAGTCAAGATATTTGATGGTACAGGTCTGTGGCCGTTCGACCGACTCATAAAACTCCGGCACCGACAAACATCCCTCCTCATAACCGCTTGTTTTTGTTGATGGATTAACGATTTCCGGGTTAACGAAATATTGTGGACGTGGCACTTCCTCATTATCTGCCAGATCCATTACGATCACCCTTAAAGGCACACCAATTTGTATAGCCGCCAACCCAATGCCTGGCGCATCATACATCGTCTCTAACATATCGTCCATCAGTGCGCGTAGCTCATAATCAACCTTCTCAACAGGCTTTGAGATTTGGCGTAAAATCGGGTCCGGGGCGGTTAAAATAGGTCTAATCGGCATAGTTCTTGAATTATGGACCCTGATACAATGCGTCAAGCCCCGTTAATCATCAAAGGGTGAATATCAGGCTTGTTTTGGGTTCAGCGGGACGCAAAAGCGCGGAATTTGGTGATGTAAAGCCTTTATGGAGAAGCCTTTGCGAGTATGGGTTTTTGTAATAGTCTAAGAATGAGACGGTCCAAAACAGGAAGTCTCAAATCGAGACCTTAAAAGTGCAAGGATCAGGTTTTTAAACTGATGCCGGCGGATACGGCAGAGATTGTAGCGGACAAAGTAAAAGTCGCGGGCAAACGTCACCGTCAGTAGGTTTGAATAGAGTTTGAGTAATTTGACGGCGTAATCGTCATAAGGTGGACAAGATGGTAAAATACGGGGTGTGGATATCAAAAAAGCTCGTCGGTGCTGTGTTTGCAGTATTGATCGCGTTAATACTCAATACAATCTCTGTAACAGGCTCCATGACAGGGCCACACTCGGGCATAGCGGCGTATGCTTTTGTACAAGAGGAACAAGCGGCTGAAGCGATTGAAAATGCAGCCGCAAACACCGGAGTGCCCTCTGACCTTGAAGCGCTCAACAATGAGCTTCAAGATGTTGTTCAAAATACCGATGCAGCAATTCAAGATATTGAAGCCCAAGCCGAGACAGCCCTATCCACACAAGCACCAAACCAAGCACGTTCCGGCGAAGACAGCGCCAATACGCAAGTACCTGCCGATGTCGTACCACCATATAGCCAAAATTATCGTGGCCCCAATATTCAGCCTCTGTTCAAACTTTCGCAAACCACCACCTGGATTATCTTCATTCTATTGAGCCTTTTGGCTATCCTTTTATTCACTTGGTTTTTAATCAAACGTGTCAAAGAAGCGACTGCAATTCGCAAAAATCAAACAGAAAGCATCTTCCAGGCCAACGACGATACATATCGCTTTGATGATGATGAGATTGATTATAACAAAAAAACTGAGGCAGAAGAGTTTAAAGCTGATCACCTCCTTGATGACTCTCTATCTCACGAAACAGATGAAGCCTCTGTTGTTATTTTGAAAGAAGAATACGAGGACACGAACGAGACAGCTACAAATGATGAGGGAGACCAGCATCAAGAGAGATCTGATGAAGATCAATCAATTGATGACCCCGATCATCAAAAGAACGGGTTCCTCACACGATTGTTTTCCGGTAATCGCGAGCGTGCTGGTGATGACACAGATCCCATTTTTGTAGACGCAGAATTTTCTGATGATGACCATGACGAGAATAATTTGGAGAACAGCGAACACGATCATAGTGAGACAGTTTCTCAAAACCATGATCAGGTCATAGATGTTGACCCCGAACCCGTCACAGACGACGGGGGTGAATTAGAACCTGTTTATATTAATGAAGACGAGATATCTGATGACTCTTACTTCCCTCAAAGCGAGTTGCCGGTTCCTGACGTGGCTGATGATTTTTCCTCTGATCTCGAACGTGAATTTACAACGGAAGCAGATTTATCAATTACACAGAGCGATACGCCGGGCTTTCACCCCCAACACATCATAACGGCTCCGATGCCAGAGATTGATCATAAGCATGAGGGCAACTCAGCGGTGCCCCCTGAGATTATAAAGACATTGGAAACTTTAGAAATCAAACAAGCAGAAAGTTCACAAACCATCAACACTCTTGCGCAACAATTAGCCGAACAGCAAGAAGGGGTTAAAAGCGAAATTTCGGCGATTAGAACAGAAACGAGCCAAATTCAATCTCAAATTAGCAAAAATCTAGACACGAAATTCGCAGCATTTTCGACAAACGTGAAATCAGAAATTCAACGTAACGAAGAAAAGATCGCATTAAAAAATTCTCAAGGGCATGAAATGAATAATGAAGAGCTTAAATTAAAACTGCTTGAATTAGACAAGAAAGTTATTAATCAAAGCAAAGTTACGGAATTAAACTTCCATCGCGTGATGCAAAAACTTGAGTCGATTTCTGCGCCAACTCCTCAGCTTACTAAATTGGCCGATGACACATCCGAATTAAAGTCACAACTCTCTCTATTACAACAAGTGACACAAGAACAAAGAAGCGCCCAAGAGCCAATCTCAAGCCCACAGGCGCTGAAGGAACGTGAAATTAATAATGAAATTTTACGCAAGCTGGATGCTTCATTGAATGAACAGGGGCGCAACCTCAATGATTTTCGTGAAGAAAACCGAGCTCTAGCTAGCAAATTCGACCGCTTAAATGATCGCATTGATAGAATGGAGACCGATTTACAATCTCAACGCTCAAGCCTGATAGAAGTTTTAGAACGTTATAATCACAAGCAAGAAGACGTGAAAACATACACTCCATCAGAACCGGTCACAGTTGAAAAACCTGAAGCGAGCCAAATCAATCCGCTTGGAATCATTAATCCGACTGAGATCGAACAAGAAGGTACGATACAAGCACTTCAAAACTCACCCTATGAGGATGCCTCGGACATGACATCCGCACAATCAAACAATACTGAGGCGGATTTGTTTTCCGTGCATCAAGATAACAATGGGACAGAAGAACCAGAAAATAATAAACCTGAAATTACGCCAGTTTTATTCTCTATTGATGAACCACAAAAACCAATTCCGTCACTCCATGAATATTCAGAACCAAAGCCAGATAAGCCTCAAGAAACTGACCGCACTATTCGCCCATTAACCTTTAACATGAGCACCATGGGTAAGGGGCATACAAACCGTTAACAACGCGTCCCGCTCCTCCCAAAAAGCTTTATCATTACATTTTCATGGTGGGTGAGTGAAACATTCAAACCCAGTAAAGTTTTTCACGTCATATCCGGATAGAGACGGCTGTATTTTTTTGACTCAACATTCTCCGCAATTGCCAATAAGTGATCGTGGCCCCTTGATTTCATGCTCGATGCCAGGCATTTCATAATTGGTAAGCTTATTAGCCCTTGGAAGAACTCGACGTTCAAAATTGGCGCCCAACATTGTGTATTTTTTTACGCTCATTTCAAGAGATTGACCAAGCCCGTCAATATAATCGCGCATTGATTGTAGGCTGGAAAAGAGATCTGTAGCCAATTCCGCAATTTCTTCAGCATTTCGGCTGGCATTTTCTTTTCGCCAGCCGAGTGAAATTGCCTTTAAAATTGCGATTAAGGTTGTTGGCGTTGCAATCAGTACTTTTTTCTCAAAAGCTTCTTGAAACAATGCTGGACGATGATGAATTGCTTCGGCGTAAAAACTTTCTGCAGGTAAAAACAAAATCACGAAATCTAGGTTTTCTCGAGATTGACCTGTAATTGCCGCAGCATAATCACGTGACGCTAAATCCGTAATATGTTTCCGAATATGATCTGTATGCTTTGCAATTAAAGCGTGATAATCACGATCATTTTTAGCCTCCATAGCATCAAGATACGCAGTTAGTGAAACTTTACTATCAATCACGATAAATTTTTGATCCGGCAAGCGGACAAGCATGTCGGGTTGTAAACGACGCCCTTCATATTGGATCGTTTTTTGCTCTAGAAAATCCACATGTGCACTCATACCTGCCAACTCAACAACATTTCGCAATTGTTCCTCACCCCACCGGCCTCTCGTTTTTGGTCCAGAACGTAACGCTGTTGTAAGTTTTTGTGCTTCTTCGCGAACGCTCTGAGACGCGACTGCCAACTCTCTAATCTGTGTACTAATCGCGCCGCGCGCCTCACATTGTTCCGCTTTTAGCGTTTGTAGGTTTTTTTCATAGCGTAGCAAATTTTCATGTAACGGCGTTATCAGTGCATTCATCGCCTTTTCTCGTGCCTGATCTTTTTGTGATTCCAATTCTTGTTGGTGGGCAAATGTCTTTTTTGCCTCATGCAAAAAACTCTCTTGCGCCTGATCAAATAATTTAGCGGTTTGTAAAGATAAAGTTTCATCAATCCGAGCTTGAGTGGCTTCTATATTTCTCTCTCGTTCGTCATACCGGGCTTGAAGTGCGCTTGCCTGAGCTTCTAAATACGAATTTCGCTCCAGTGTCAGATCGCGCTTTTTAAGCGCATCTTGCATCGTTTCTTGATATCCCGCGCTCTCGGCTTGCAGCCGGGCAATGATCATCCGCGCCCGTGTTAAGCGTTTTTTATCTCGCGCCCAACACGTGCCCAAAAACACGAACGCAACCAGGCAACCAAAACTAAAACCGTAAAGCGGCACGACCATAAAATTTTCCATGGGTGATTGGTGCCCCTCAAAAAAACATCTTTAACAGGCTTGTTCTGTGATTGTTCTTCTAAAATGATTCCATTACCGAAGCGTGAATTTTATAAATTAAAGCATTTCCAGATGAAGTGGCCACCGGTTGAGCATCGGAAAAAGCAACAAAACGCTAAGTTAACGCGCTTCCAAGTCACGTGCATATGGCTCGAGCGACACAAACACTCGAATCAAACCCTTAAAGCATCGATGTCACACTCATAAAGATGGTGCCTTTAAAAAAGGTTTGAACCTTCACGTCTTCCAATGAAGGGGCTGGACATTCACCGGGTTATCAAACTTTAATGGTAACTCCCCCGCGCCATTACTCACCATCTGCGCGCGCCAACTTAAAAAAATCTGACGCAACCATTTCGCGGGCACATCAGCCTCACCTAGATAAATCGGATTATTATGATTAGTATCCAAGTTCAAAGATTGCGCGTTTAAAATTCGAGCGTCTTGAGATAAAAAACTTAAGGCCATGGCATCGACCATCGGTTTTAATAGAGACAATGGCCACACATCCCAATATAGAATGTGATATAAACGCGAGCGCCCCTCTGCTATTGGGGTAATCGCAGTTAATCCAATAATTTTCTTTTCACCCAATTTAATTGTCTCCACACGAATGGAAGGGAGTAAAAAATCAATTTGCGTTGTTGGCGCTCCGCCCAAGAGTGAATATATCTTACTATTTGATGAAGGTTCATGATATGGGATGCGAAACCCAAACGGTAATTGCTGGTAAGTTTTTTTCTTCTCTTCTGCCTTGCGCCCCTTTCTCCACCACCATTGCTGATGCACAAATGGTGTATGCGCAGGATCGACTAACCCTGTGACCGCTTCTAAAAAAGGACCCTCAACCTCTAATAAAGTTTGACTTTTAGGGTGAAAAAAATCTGCGATTCCCGTATCTGGTAAACTGATTGTCGTTTCAAAATGTGGATTTTTCATCCGCATTTGCTGAAATTTTTCGTCGCCGATAAAAACCCAGATTAATCCATTTTGCTCACGGACGGGAAATGATAAGACAGAAATCCCCTCGATTGCTGGCGATTGTTGATCATTCCTACTCAATGCCGGCACATGGCCACATCGCCCACTCGCCGCGTTAAACTGCCAACCGTGATAAGGGCACTCAACACAAGAATGTTCAAGAGATGTAATAAGCTTGCCGTGAGACAAGGGAGCACCGCGGTGCGGACATTGATCGCGTAGTGCAAAAATAAGAGCAGAGTCTTTTGCTTTGCGCGCTGTCCGTGCAAATAAGAGGGGTCGGCCTGCAATCTCCCTCCGGATCATCTTGCCGGGGCGGACATCGCGCGACAATGCGGCAACATACCAGATGTTTTCTAACCCGACACAATTTTGCGACTGATGCATATTTATTTGTTCACCCTGAAACACACCGTGGAGTAAAAATTACGCGAACATTAATTTCAAAATTTCCGCATCCAGCAAAACTACATTCACAAGGAACGTCGGCTCTTCATCGCCGCAGTCAGCGTTCCTTCATCAAGATAATCAAGCTCTCCGCCTACTGGAACCCCATGAGACAGGCGCGTAATTTTTACCCCCGTTGGCACCAAATGATCTGATAAATAGTGGGCAGTGGTTTGACCGTCAACGGTAGCACTCAAGGCGAGAACCACTTCACTTATCGCTTCACTATCTGCACGGCGCACTAATCCTTTTGCATTGAGATCATCAGGGCCAACCCCGTCCAAGGGGGACAACAGGCCACCCAAAACATGATAGACTCCGCGATGCGCACCCGCGCGCTCCAAGGCCCATAAATCAGCTACAGTCTCGACCACACAGATAACATCAGCAGAACGATCCTCATTAATACATACAGTACACGGATCAAGTGTATCCCAATTTCCACATAGCGAACATGCCTGCACTTTATCCGCAGCAATATTTAGGGCAAATGCCAAAGGCTCCATCACAGCTGTACGTTTTTTTAACAAAAACAACGCGGCTCTTGTGGCTGAGCGCGGTCCAAGTCCTGGTAATTTTGCAAGAAGATCAATTAGGCGCTGTAATTCCGGCCCGATATTAGCGCTCATCTCAAGACCCTATCTAAAACGGCATTTTAAAACCGGGCGGCAAAGGCATACCCGCTGTCAATGATTGCATTTCTTCTGCAGAGCGTGTTTCCAGTTTTGATTTTGCATCATTAATTGCAGCTACCAACAAATCTTCCAAAACTTCCGCCTCATCGGCAAGAATTAAACTTGGATCAATAGACACTGATTTTGCATAGCCCTTCCCGTTCATGACAATTTTCACCAAACCGGCACCAGCCTGACCCTCAACTTCCATGCCCGCTATTTTTTCCTGCATGTCCTGCATCTTGAATTGCAATCCAGCGGCCTGCTTCATGATATCAGCTATGTCTTTCATACACTTTTCACTTCCTGTTGCGGATATTCAATTTCATCATCATCGATTGGCTCTTGCTGCACATCTATAAGGGCTGCAGCTATTGTGTCCGACTCTCGTATCTTTGTGATTTGTGCACCGGGAAACAACTCAAACGCACGCGCGATCAAGGGGTGAGCGCGAACCTCTTTTTCTCTCGTGTCGCGAATCGTGTCTTCGCCCTCACGATCAGAAACAACGTCCACAGACCATGTTTCGCCCGTCCAAATCTTTAACTGGCGCATTAACCGGTTTGGCAAATCTCCCGGCGCCTTACCTGACATGCGAATAACAATATGCATCGGGTTAAACGTCACCAAATGCACAAAGGATTCTAATTCAGTTCTAAGTCGCGCATCTTTATGTTGTCCCGCAAGGGCTGCAATGTCCCCGAGAGAAGCGGGAATTTTGACCGCTGATTTTACCGAACGGTTAGGAAACGGAATGACCTGATCTTGATTGTCGCGCGCTTGAGAAATTTCATCTTGACACTGAACTGATTGCCCACACCCCCCTGAAGCAGGGGGATTTACTTTGCCATGATCGGACCCAATATCGCGAGATGCCTTTGGTCCACTTGCCGTTGTAAAGCTAGCGCCCCCTGCCTTAGCCGTGCTGTTAAGCGTACCTGATTTTAATAACTTTATGGCCTCATCAGGGGTCGGCAAATCCGCCGCATAACAAAGCCTGATTAACGCCATCTCTCCAGCGGCTGCTGGATCGGGAGCAATTTTAATCTCTTCAAGACCTTTCATCAACAAACTCCAGGCCCGCGTTAACCCGTTCATGGAAAGCTTATCGCTCAATGCATTGGCAATATCGTGTTCAGCCGTGCCAGCAGGACCATGGCTTGCGGCTGCCGGACCAGCCGCCTTAATCCGTGTCAAAAGGTGTACAAGCTCAAGGAGATCACGCAAAATCACCAAAGGGTCCGCACCGCTATTATATTGTTCCTTAAACTCGTTCAGCGTCTTGGCGCCATCGCCAGCAAAACAAGCCTCAAGCAAAGTCCAGCTTTGCGCGCGATCCGCAAGGCCCAACATTATACGAATAGTATCGACGCTGACTTCATTAGAGGAATCAGATCCACTATGTTGGACAATCGCTTGATCCAGTATGGAGAGCGCATCGCGAACAGACCCTTCCGCTGCGCGAGCAATCATCGCCAATCCATCTTGCGCGATAGTCACGCTTTCTTTGCTAGCAATTTTTTCCAGATGAGCAATTAACACATCCGGCTCAATACGTCGCAAATCAAAACGCTGACAACGGGATAAAACTGTTACGGGAAGCTTTCGAATCTCCGTCGTCGCAAAAATGAATTTTACATGCGGGGGCGGTTCTTCTAACGTTTTGAGCAAAGCATTAAATGCCGCCGTAGATAACATGTGGACTTCGTCGATAATATAAACTTTATAACGCGCCTCTATGGGCGCATAGCGCACTCCCTCGATTAACTCACGGATATCGCCAACCCCTGTGCGCGAGGCAGCATCCATTTCCAAAACATCGGGATGGCGGCTCTGGGCAATCGCCTGACAATGAACCCCATCTTCACCCATATGGATTTGCGGGCCACTATCCCCACCATCTACCGATTGGTAGTTCAAAGCACGGGCGAGAATACGCGCCGTTGTGGTTTTCCCTACCCCGCGCACCCCGGTCAAAATATAAGCATGGGCAATGCGACCAGCGGTGAAGGCGTTTTCAAGCGTTTTGACCATTGCCTCATGGCCAATCAGATCCTCAAAACTGCGTGGGCGATATTTCCTCGCCAAAACCTCATAGGCAACCTCCCCGCTCGGGGCGGGTGATTGGGATGTGGGAGCATCGCTCGAAGGGGGAGTCGTAGTGTTCATTAATGCAATTATGGGCGATCGGCCCTTGTGAATAAAGAACCAAATGTCGTTCTGGGAAAAACAATAGCTGCCCCGATCACGAAGACAACCTCAAAATATATGATCACTGCAATAGAAGCAGCAAGAAACCCAATGGGATAGAGAAAAGGTGGAAAGCTGAACGACCCTTGCCGGAAAACTCGTTGCGGCTGCTTCCTTCCGGACCTGACCGGGTTGGCGAGGAGCAAGTCCGCCAGCCTTCCAAGGACTATATCACCCCTGAGGACGAAAAACGCAAGAGGGCATATCCCTAATTATACAAAACAGTGTTGGCGTCTGTGAGGAGACGGTAGCGCCTTAGTTTGAAATTTCTTTTCTCGTTTTGTAGGGGGCGCGCTTTATAGGCTCCGGGGCACGCGCATCAATAAGACCTACAACCCATTCCATATCATAAAGTGTATCGCTAACGCCAGCGGCCATAGCTGGTGACATTTTTAGTGTCTTATGAATGCGGCAAAAATTATTATGAACTAAGTAAAGAGAAAGACTGTGAGCGTGGTTTTCAAGCTTCTTTGAAAATCCATTGGTCAAACGTGTAAACCTACGCATACTCATTCTCATAGTTAGGTTTTGACGCTCAACATATGAGGTTGAGATATGCTTTTTGTCAGGCTCGCCTTCGGTTATATTTGTTCTAGAGCATTTTCATTTTCTATAGAGTCGCCTGGGATTCCCTTTTTCTTCAAACACTGATTCAGTCTTTCTCATTTAGAGCCCAATTCAAAATTACTATTGAGTGATTTCAGCGACTTATGATTCTGTTGGTTTGCAGACTAACAGGAGATCGGTATGCCTTGGACTGAAACCACTCAATAGTAATTTTGAATTGGGCTCTAAGGAGCATGATAATTATTAAAAAAATAAATCGATCTTCTAGCCGATGATCTTTTTCTGTCTCAAGTCGTTTTTCCAAACTTTCAACCTTAATAGCCAGAGGACTTCTCTCGTCATTCTCGGATGACAAGACGGATTGAATCGTATTATTCTGGTCTTCAGTTATATTTTCTGTATTCATTAAACTGGGACTTTCCTGTCCATAAATTCCTGCTTAATCATCGATTTAGGAATCTGAATACCTTTAACGCCTTGCAAATATGATTTTGACCATGCTCCCTCTTTCCAGTGGGTTATAGCTACAAGTTTCCCCGGTTGTTTTTCGACACCCAATTTCACTAAAGGGTCTAATATTCTTTTTGTGATTTCTGGAGAAAATTCTTTTTCATAATTTCTAAGTGAAGAATAGTTAGCAACATGATCAGATCCAAACATCTTTAGATCGTGATATAAATCAGGACAAACAGGACCATAATCCCACGCCTCAAAATCTTCATCAAAAGCTGCTGTATCAAACAAACCCAAGTGGAACATTTGAGCGAGATAAACCAGTTTCTGAAGGCTTAAATTCGATAGCGTCCAATTGCTTTTTTTAGAAATGTAACTCGCAATATCAAAAATGGACATCATGACCACCTTGAATCGGCAGCTTTTTTAGTAATCTCAGAGCGTTGCGCAACGGTTAGTGTTTTTGCATGTGCAGCAGCACCAGCGCGGCCTGATTTGGCGCGCTTTGTCGATGCTTTTGTGTCTTCGATTTCACCTATTGCGATTTTCGCGATATTGACGCCGTTTGCGTTAGTGTCCGCTACCCGCCTTTCGTCATTCGGTCCTGTTGGCATGTTGGCATGTTGGCATGTTGGCATGTTGGCATGTTGGCATGTTGGCATGTTGTACCCACTTTCTTTGCCCCGATCCATATAATGAATCAGATACCAGATTCGGATTTCGTATCACGTAATTACATAATAGCCAAACCTAGCTTCACCTAAGATATGGTACTCTACCATACGCAAGCCAAGAGAACAATAAGGGAACACTTAAACTGAGGCACTACCGAGGAGACCCAAAGCTATACATAAAACGGTTTGTCAGCGAACAAGGGTTGAACATTTATCGAGAACACATTGGTGACAGTGGATGCAATGCACACTCAGCCTACACCGCATGCACTCTGGCCGGATCAAGATCATCCTCAATCGCTTGATCAAGGATCGAGAAAATCTCCTTGCGCGAGCGCAGTTTCGTGCCGCGAAAGGCGGTTTTATCGAGTTGCCCAAACATTTGCGCCGCCATCGGACCCGCCATCGATAGCTGCTCGGTGGGAATAACCCGATCAAAAAATCCAGCATGTACCGCCTGTTTCGGGGCAAAAATTTCGGCATTAATTACACAGCGATTAAAATAGTTTTTCGCCAAACGGTAGCGCGCTATTTCTATCCCGAAATTATGCATGGTCATCCCAATCATCGTTTCGTTAAGACCAATTTTATAATCACCATCGGCTACCATGCGATAATCACACGCCAACATTAAGAATGCCCCCATAGCAATAGTGTGCCCCGTGGAAAGCGCGATCACAGGGCGGGGAAACGCCAATATCCGCCGGGCCAATTTCGAACCTGCACTGGTCAAATTCAGCGCTTCTTGTGGCCCTTGTTGCATCACTTTTAAATCAAAGCCGCCAGAGAACATCCCCTCTCGGCCGGTTAAAACAACAATCATGTCTTGTTTTTCAGCCTCATCAAAAGCCGCATTTAACTGTTTTATCATCTCTGGAGAGAGGACATTAGCTTTACCATCATCCATGGTGATGGTCTGGACGCCGTCGGCTGCATGGGTGGTAATGAGTTCGCTCATGGTTTTTCCCGGATTTATAATAGTTAGCATGCTTCAAGAGCAATATTTCATTTACTTTGATATCATTCAATTCTCCTGTTTGATAATGAAAAATGCAGTTCTCCAGCCGCAATCTGTGATGATCATTGATCGCGTTTATCAATTTCCCACACACAATTAGAGTACTGGTTTTGACCCTAGAAATCAGACTCATCTCTGCTACAAAAAGACATGTATGAAAATCCTCCCCTTGAAATCACCTTTTCCGGTAATCCCCTAAATCGGGCCAGCACAGAACGTGCAAACCCCGACTGGATACAATCTCAACTTGAGAACCCCCGCAGCGAATTCATCCCCTTTTATCGCGGCGACCCCTTCATAATTAATGGAGATGCTGGTTTTTTAACCATGGCGGCCCGCAGTGAATTTTCGCAAGATGCAAATTTCGTATTTTTGGGTTTGGATAAAAAAAACCAGGCCTTATTCGCTTTAGATGCCACCAGCAGCGCACCTAACGCCGAAACGGCGCCCTTTCACGAGGTTGGCTCTTACGTCAACATGCGCAATATTGCCGGCGATCTTGGCCCAAAGACAATTGCCATTTTAGGCCAGGCACGCTGGTTATTAGAGTGGCATTCACGCAATTACTATTGCGCCAATTGTGGGCAAGCTTCTGCCCTCGCAGAGGGCGGCGCAAAAAGGCATTGCGATAATTGCAACACAGATCATTTTCCGCGCACAGAACCTGTTGCCATTATTTTAATTGAAGACGGCGATCAATGTTTATTAGGGCGCGGCCCGCACTTCCCACCCGGATTTTTATCCTGCCTTGCCGGGTTTGTAGAAGCCAGCGAGACCGCCGAAGAATGCGCAATCAGAGAAGTTTACGAAGAAGCAGGTATTATTATCGACGATGTTCGCTACCAGTTTTCACAACCCTGGCCATTCCCGGCGTCGTTAATGATGGGTTTTTTCGCGCGCGCAAAATCTCGTGATCTTAACCTTGACACGAACGAGATCGAAGAAGCGCGATGGATTTCACGCCAAGACATACAAACCATGCTGGCAGGCGACAAAAGCTCCGGTATCTTCTTGCCCCCCCGATTTACAATTGCAAGACGACTACTGGAAAAATGGGCTGGTTAATTCCATTCGTATACACTATGAAACGTTAAAATCAATCAACCGCCCCGAAGTGATCACGATTAGGTTTACACTAGTTTTTGCCCAAGCCGGAGCCTATTGATAACTACCTTCCATCAACCGACCATCACTTGATCAGTAAAGACTTTAACCGCGAGGGCGCGTGGATTTATAAACCCCTAGGATCTTTAGCGACGAAGAAAAAAACGACAACTCCTCAAGAGCGAGACGTACTGCGCGGTCCTCCGGATGCCCCTCAATATCTGCATAGAATCGCGTTGCTCGAAACGAGCCATCTAATTGATAGCTCTCCAGCTTTGTCATATTCACGCCATTGGTTGCAAACCCCCCTAGGGATTTGTAAAGAGCAGCCGGAATATTCCGAACCTGAAACACAAAGCTTGTCACTACGTCGCCATCTTCTGGCGTCGCATCCATCGGTTCTCGCGCCATTTCCAAAAAGCGAGTAGTATTGTGACCCGCATCTTCTATATCTGTTTTTAAAATCTCCAAACCATAGATCTGTGCCGCAAGCTTTGAAGCAATCACACCATCTCCTCTATCTTGACGGTCGCGCAAAATGCGCGCCGCGCCGGCAGTATCACCGCTGGCTTCTGGATAAAAATCATATTCTTCAAATAATCGCCGACACTGCCCCAGTGCCATTGCATGCGATCGCACTTTTTTTAAATCGGCAATCTTCGTACCGGTAATAGCCATTAACTGGTGATGGATCGGCAAAAAATATTCCCCGACGATATAAAGGCCCGATTCTGGTAATAAAACATGTATATCGGATACACGTCCTGCGACTGAATTCTCAATGGGTAACATCGCTCTTTTCGCTTCACCCGATTGCACTTTTGCGATTGCTTCTTCAAAAGTCGGACATGGCAATGGCTCGAACTCCGGCGCAAACTCGCGACATGCTATCTGTGAATAGGCACCCGGCTCTCCTTGGAAAGTGATTAAATCCTTTGTCGCCATTATCAAATTAATCCTTATGTAGAGCATTTCGAGATCAAGCAAACACTGCTTAGCTTGATAAAAACACGAAAGAACAAAATATTTAGAAAACTTTTATGATTCAGATCTATTCAACGTTATTATGATATGAATTGACTTTTAAGCATTTGGTTTATTTTCCGATCAAGGGGCAAGCTTAAAGTATTTGTCCCCATGCAGCTTTTTGCAAAACCGCGAACACACCAAACACTGAGAACACCTAATGAAGTAGATTTAGCTTAGTCCACATATTATCATCCCCCATGCTAGACACAAACTCCTTGTGCGCCTCTGATTCTGACTTTTTAATCAAACTCTCCAAAGGATACTCACGTTGAGCTGCGGGCTTCTTCTTTCGGCTTTCCTGAAGTTCGGCGCCAGCCTCACCGCGTTGAAAATCAAGTCCAGCCTGCGCCCCTCCTGTCAATTGAATATACACTTCCGCCAGTAGCTTTGAGTCGAGAATCGCCCCGTGCCCATCGCGCTCACGCTGCGCAGTATCAATACCAAAGCGGGAACAAAGCGCGTCAAGGTTTGCAGGGGCACCTGGAAATTTACGCCGCGCCATAAACAATGTATCGATCAGGTTATTTTCGATAATCGGTAATTTAGCCGCCTTTAATTCTGCATTTAGAAACGGCAAATCGAACCCTGCGCCATTATGGGCAATTAACTCAGCGTCACCGATAAAATCGAGAAAAGCCTGCGCAACGGATGGATCCGTAAAACTGGGCTTATCTTTTAAAAATTCCCCAGATATTCCGTGCACACGATATGCATCCATCGGCATATCGCGATTTGGATTAACATAGGCATGAAAAGATTTACTCGTCAAAGCACCGCGCATTAATTCAATCGCGCCAATTTCAACAATCCGATGCCCTTCAGAAAACTTAAAACCTGTTGTCTCCAAATCAAAAACGATTTGCCTCATACGCTCACATCCTTGCTGTATTCTTTGTACGGTTTACGCCTATTTTAGCACGAAAAAACATTATGACGATGGCCCACCAATCATATCCTTAACCGCAGACGCCAAAGCCTCTGCCTGAAATGGTTTTTGTAAATAGCCGGTATTTTCAATCAATTCAATCTGATCGCGCATCGCGGTTTCCGCATAGCCTGACATGAAGATGACCCGTGGGTGATACTTGTATGCTTCCTGTGCCTGGCGCACAAAAACCGGGCCATCCATTTCCGCCATCATGACGTCGGATATAATTAGATCAAAATGATCAGCCCCATATTCTTCAAGTATTTCCAACGCGTCCACACCATCACACGCCTCCAACACCTCATAGCCACGCCCACGTAATGCGATAATCACAAAATTTCGAACCGAGTCCTCATCTTCTACAACAAGGATACGACCGTCGCCCGTCAAGTCCGCAGTTTCAGGTGAATTAGTCGTTTCTTCGGTGACATCAGCAGCAATTTCCTCTGGCGTCATGGCCGGCAAATAAATATGGAAAACTGCGCCCGCTCCCTCTTCCTGAGACAGATAAATCCCACCGCCCATTTGCCCAACCACACCATGGACGGTAGAAAGTCCAAGACCGGTCCCTTCTCCAATATCTTTTGTCGTAAAAAACGGATCAAAAATCTTATCAACAATCTCTGAGGGTACGCCAGGTCCGGTATCACTGATTTCAATCATTACATGATCTTGATGAGAAAGCTCCATCAGGCCACCATCAATGATTTCCTGTGCCTCAATATGGCGTGTTCGGATTGTTAATTTACCACCATTAGCCCCCATAGCGTCTCGTGCATTCACTGCCAAATTCATGATCGCAGCTTCTAGTTGATTTTGATCAACACGAATGGGTTGCAGGCCGCGCCCGTTAATCAGTTCCAACTTGACTTTATCACCAACCGCTCGATCCAGAAATTTTGTAAAATCGCGCAATAATTCCGTTACAGAAAGCGTAGTTTTTTTCATGGTTTGTTTGCGCGAAAACGCCAATAATTGCTTGGTAAGATTTGCTAAACGTTGTGAATTTTCCCGAATAACAACCAATTGATCGTAACTGGGGTCTCCCACAGGGTGATTCATTAGCAATAATTCGCAATTGCCCAAGATGGTTTGCAGAAAATTATTGAAATCATGCGCCACTTCACCGGCCAAATTTCCAATGGCTTTTAGCTTTTGATCTTGGCCGTGATCAAGCTCCATTCTTTTTCTTTCAGTTATTTCCAATGTAAAAATCAGTGTACGCCGGGTTCCATACCCACCTCTGCGTCGGCTTACAGGCTTCACATACAGGGCAAAATCACGAGCGGAGTGCCCCTCACCAATGCGCGTTTCTATCACTTGAGAAGCTCCGCCACTATTGGCTTTACGCTTTACCTCCCGGGCCAATTCTTCGATCGTCTCCGAAGCAAATCGTTTCGAAATCGCAGTATTTTTGCGCGCCGCCCCAAAGGCTTCCGAAAAAGCTTTATTTGCTTCAATAATTTTAGCATCTCGCCCAAATTCACCCTCGATAATCACAACGCCAAATGGCGCTTCCGTAACATCTCCTGATAGGGTCAGCTCTTCTTGCTCAATCTCCTCATCTTCAAGGGTAAGCTCAACACAAATGAACCCTTCCGCACTCCCCCCGCGACAAAAAGAAGTAAAAGTTCCATCGATTGGATCCGCATGTTCTCTGCGAATTTTTGCTGGCAAAACCGCTTCATCAAGCCCCCAAAGGGATTTGGTCAACTCACCAGTTTCGCCAAGAACAACGTCATTGATATGATGCAAAGCGCCTTTGCCAACACCAAGCTTTGTACGCATACATCCATTGGCCCACGTGATTTGTCCTGATTTCTCCAGCGCAAACACCGGGCGCAAATAATCAGCATAGGCACTTGCCAACGGATCATGAACCTCTTCGTCAACGGGCAATTCATGCAATGTCCATGTGACATGCTCATCATCACCGTCAATTGGTCGCACAGCCACATCAAACCGGCGGCGACGGGCTTGGTCCATCAAGCCGCTCATTTGATATATTTCCTCGTGAGCATATTCGCCGCTGCGCGCGGAACGACACAAGCGGAAAATTTTCATGGCCTCCGCTCCTTGCTGCCCGAACAAACGCTCTATACGTGGCGGCAAACCGGAGTAGCCCTCCACACCTGCTTCTTTTGCCAGTTGCTGATAGATTTTGTTTGCATAAACAACAACACCGTCCCGGCGAGCCACAAGACGCGCATCATTCTCACCATCAAGAACCTTCTCCGCCAATTTAAGCTGGGTAAGGGATTCAGATGTAGCAAGCATAGGCGCCAAATGACTTTGATGCGTCTGAGCGCCTTGCGCTAAATCAGTATTAGCCGCATGATCCTCCCTCGAATGCCCCTGCGGGATGAGATCAAAACGAGGCATAGCCCGTACACCGTAGCCTAAAACCGCAATCGCAATCGCAATCAGCAAGCCAAAACAACCAAGCACTAAAATTCCAGCGGTCGTATCTCTGGCTGAAACAATAATAAGCACCAGCAAAGCGCCCACGCCCAGCGCTAACCCCAAACACAGACTCGCTAAAATCATCTTATTCCACTTTTTATAAGTGGCATAAGCTTGCATTTGTTGTGTCTTTGCAATGACAACTTCGTCTTCTGGATTAGCGACCTCCGCCCCCAAAGGCGCATCTTCGCGTCCGGCGATCATAGCCTCAATTTCAGGTCCGGCAACCGGTCGCGGCGCCGCTTCCCCCTCAATTTGAGTATCTATTTCGGTATTGTCCGGCCCCTCACCAACTCGATCCAGGGGCTGTTTTGGTTCTGCTTTACTCACAGGCTTTGCTTTCTGATGGTTGAAAAGGCCACTTTTCATTAAACGCTTGTTGAAATCGTAAGAGAAGACACCGTTTTTCTCACAATTTGCCTGAAAATAGCCAATTTCGCCTCTAAATTGGGGAAAACTATCGAGTGATTCGCTCGTTTTTAAGATGATTGTTTCGAAGAACCGCGACTCGGTTCCTCCTCATCACGCTAGTTCCACCAATCCTTAACGTTGTGATGCTTTTTGCATGACAAATCCGATAATTTTTGCCACAGCTTCATAGTGATCGAGAGGGATCTCACGATCGAGATCTGCACTGGCATGAAGCGCACGTGCCAAGGGTGGATTTTCAATCACAGGTACATTGTGATCCCTTGCAATTTGACGCATCCGCAGGGCCAATTCATCCATCCCCTTACCCGTACATACAGGTGCATTATTAACACCGCTCTCATATTTCAAGGCCACCGCAAAATGGGTCGGGTTCATAATCAAAACTGTGGCCTCTTTGACCGCTTGTGTCATTCGACGGCGTGATTGCGCTTCACGCAACTGCCTTTGACGGGCTTTTATTTGCGGATCCCCATCGGTTTCTTTTTGCTCTTTGCGCACTTCCTCCCGCGTCATCCGCAAGCGCTTTTTCCAGGATTGAACCTGCCAGGCAAAATCAAGTCCAGAAATGACGCTCATCGCCAAGATCGTCAAAATAAGCAACTTCAAGACAAGTTCTCGAGCCGTCAGCATAACACTTAAGTCTTCTGCATAAAGAAGACTGACAATCATAGTGCGATCGGGCCACAAGGCAAAAACCATCATTGCACCAACGATCACAAGTTTACCCAAGCCTTTCAAGAAATTAATCAGGCCTTGCGCGCCAAAAATTCTTTTAAATCCAGCTAGAGGAGAGAGTTTTTTCCAATCCGGTTTCATCCGGTGGGTTGTAAAAACCGGCAATGCCTGCCCCGCATTGCCTAAAATAGCGGCAAGTACAGTCAATAATGCCAGCCCCGATAAAGCGGCTCCAAGGCCCAGGGCAATATTGACGAACAGGCGGTGCAGACTTGTTGCATCCACGGCGATAGCGTCTGGATGATCAATAAAAGAAACACCTAGACTGGAGATATCCGCTGCTGTTTTATCAGACATCAGCCACAGGCCAATACCGCCCGCCGCCAGCAATATCGTTGCCGTAATCTCCTGACTTTTGGGTGCGTCGCCTTTTTTTCGAGCATCCGCCAAACGTTTCGGGGTTGGCTCTTGCCTGCGTTCTTGTTGCTCAGCCTGTTCGCTCATCTATATCTCTACCCGATAAAACTCAGCAAAAAGTCTTCAAAATTACCCAGAAAAACACGCATGATAAGACCAACCGTCAGCATTAAGAGCATTAATCCTAACCCTAGATTTGCTGGTAACAACATAAAAAAGACTTGAGCTTGTGGCATCAACCTATTGAGAATGCCAGCACCAATGTAAAAAACCAGCCCAAACAGAATGAATGGTGATGATAGACGAAATCCCAATGAGAATGCTTGGGAAAGCGTTTGCGTCATCTCCTCAGCCATATCGCCAAAAGCTGGAATCATCCCAGGGCGGAACAATTCATAAGAGTCACGAATTGCAAATAAAAGAAGGTGATGAAGATCCGTCACAAAAATCATTGTTGTACCAAATACCGCCAGAAAACCACCAATGATGGCGCCTTGTAGTTCTTGTGTGGGATCAAAAATTTGCGCAAGAGAAAGGCCAACCTGAAAAGCAATAATTTGGCCCGCCACGTTAAGCGCGCTCATTAAAATCCGCGCCAATAACCCCAGAAAAGCGCCAAATAAAATTTCACCAAAAAGCAAACCAACGAGTAATGCTAAGTCAATACCCCCCTTTGCCTCATTTGATGTTCCCTGTTGCAAGAAGGCTGGATAATATACGTTCGCAACGGGAACCAATGCCATTGTTACGGCTAATGCAGCAATGAGGCGAAGGCGCGGGATCAGGGAAAAGTCACCAAAAGCCGGGGCCGTCATGAACAAGGCTCCGACTCGGCAAAAAACCGCAAAGACAACCAATACGTTAAATGGAAGAGTGGTGAGTGAGATTGTCATCAAAATGCTTAACCCGCAAAGGGCGCCCCCCCAGCAGCAATCATGGCGTATAAGCGAATTGCAAACTGGCCTAATACAGCCCCCATAAATGGCAAGCAAAGGCTTAATACCAGAAACATAATAATGATACGCGGTACAAAAACCAATGTGAGTTCTTGC
This sequence comes from uncultured Caulobacterales bacterium, assembly GCA_964479275.1. Classification (GTDB taxonomy): domain Bacteria; phylum Pseudomonadota; class Alphaproteobacteria; order Caulobacterales; family Parvularculaceae; genus CALLPQ01. Next base: position 51,910 of record CAYZLR010000001.1, on the reverse strand, counting down.
ACTTGCGTTAAAGCTTGAAGCAGGGCAATTGCAAATCCAATGATAAGTCCAGCCATCATTGCAGGCCCTGCCACCATTAATGTGACAAAGAAAGCCTCGCGGCCAATTTCCAAGATTTGCTCACCCGTAAACATGGGCAAATTTTGCCCATTTATAGTTAAAGAAGCATTGCCGGTAAGCACATTATTAGAGGCGTGGGGAGAAAATATGCCCCGCTCTTATCCCTCTATTAAGAACTCTCTTTTTTTCCTTAACGCTGGACCCGAATTAAGACGGTTCTAGAGATTATTGCCCGTAATTTTCTGGCAACTCAAGCCCCAGATGTTGTTTTAAGAATGCCCACTCATCGGCCAATTCCTCAATGATTTTCTCTGTAGGCTTGCCAGCCCCATGACCAGCTCTCGTCTCAATGCGGATCATCACCGGCGTGCTACCTTGCTGCATTTCCTGAAGACGCGCCGCATATTTGAATGAATGTCCCGGCACCACCCTATCATCGCGGTCAGCCGTGGTCACTAAAACCGCGGGATAATCGCGGGGTTTTAAATTATGATAAGGAGAGTATGCATATAAAGCTTGAAATTCTTCTTTGTTTTCAGAAGATCCATAATCATCAACCCAGAACCGGCCTGCAGTAAAGTTTTGAAACCGCAACATATCCATGACCCCTACAGCCGGTAGGGCCGCGCCAAATAAATCAGGACGCTGATTGACCACAGCACCAACGAGCAAACCCCCATTGGAGCCCCCTTGAACTGACAATTTTTGCTTTGTCGTATATCCATTTTCAATAAGATATTCCCCAGCTGCGATGAAATCATCAAACACATTTTGTTTGTTTAACTTGGTTCCGGCCTTATGCCATTTTTCACCATATTCACCGCCGCCCCGAATATTCGCCAAAGCAAAAATGCCGCCCATTTCCATCCACGCCAAACGGCCAACTGAAAAACCAGGTGTTAGCGAGACATTAAACCCGCCATAGGAATACAAAAGTGTTGGTACCCCCTTTGAAATATCCAGCCCTTTTTTATGTGCAACAAACATCGGAACCTGTGTGCCATCTTTTGAAGGATAAAACACTTGTGAAACCGTGTAATCATCAGGGTTAAAATCAACGTTGGATGATTTGAAGATCTTGCTCTCACCGGTTTTTACATCTGCGCGATAGATTGTCTGCGGTGCGTTAAAACTGGAAAAAGAGAAGAACATTTCATCTTCATCCGCGTTACCAGAAATTGCCCCGACACTGCCAATACCGGGTAGTGTCACATCATACAATTTCTCTCCATTTACACTGTATACCGTGACCAAGGATTTAGCGTCTTTGAGATATTCAACGACAAAACGTCCACCAATATATGACATGGTTTGCGCAACATTGTCAGTCTGCGCAACCACTTCAGAAATTGCCCCGCCATTATCCATATCGACAGCAATTATTCGGCGATTGGGCGCATCATCAGTTGTTAAAAAATACAACCTTGCTCCCTCATTGCCCAATAGGCTGTATCCAACATTAAAATCATCAACAATTGTAACAAATTCGCTCTCGGCCTTTAAATTTTTCACAAAGACGCGGTTTCTAAAATCCGTACCGGTGCTTGAGGTTACTACCAACCAGTGCCCATCATCTGTTACGCTATTGCCAAATGTCCATTCAGGTTGATCTTGTTTTTCAAAAACGAGCTCATCATCGGATTGATCTGTACCCACCTTATGAAAATAAACCTGCATATTCAGATTGAGACTTTGCAGCTCCGCTCCCGCTTCAGGCTTTTGGTAACGTCCATAAAAAAGGCCGGACCCGTCGGGCAACCAAGAAACATTTGAAAATTTTACCCATTCCAATTTATCATCAAGGTCCTCCCCGGTCATCATATCCTTAATCTTCCAAGTGCGCCAATCAGAACCGCCATCTTGAATGGAGTATGCAAAATAACGCCCATCAGGACTAGGGGAGGTTTCACCAAGAGCCACCGTTCCATCATCAGACCATGTGTTTGGATCGATCAAAACTCTTGGCTCGCTTTCTAAATCATCCTGCACGTGAAGAACATATTGATTTTGCAAACCATCATTTTTATAAAAATAATAACGCCCCCCGCGTTTAAAGGGCGTCCCGAATTTTTCATAGTCCCATAAAGCCGTAAGCCTCTTTTCAATACTGGCCCGGCCCGGAAGAGATTTTAGATAATCAAAAGTGACAAGGTTTTGCGCCTCAACCCACCTTGCAACTTCATCAGCGGTTCCAACATCTTGCTCAAGCCATCGATAGGGGTCAGTAACTTCAGCACCATGATAATTATCAACAACATCGCCTTTGCGCGCTTGCGGGTATTCAAACACAGTTTTTCTCTCTTTGGTTGGGGAAGATTGCTCGGTTTTTTCTGGCATAGAGTGAGGCGTTTCGCCCGTTCTGGTTTGTTCAACACCACAAGAGATGGCGAGCAGGCTGGACGCTATCAGAATATTTTTTTTAATCATAATTTTCACACCTTTATGCGGCATTACATGGATCGCTAAAGGCTTTAGTCTATAACACTTACGACAAAGTGGAAACCAGCAGAGGGTTCTCTTCCATCAATCCTACGAAAAATACGGCAAATAATAACTTAAAGCATTTTGCGTGTCTGTGGGAACCGGTTGAACGACAATAAAATGCGCAAAAAGAAAGATGCTTTAAGTTATTGTTTTGTCGTGCATTTGGCACATTAGCGCCGAAAGCAAAAAAATCAGGTTTGCAAACGGTCAAAGTAGAGTTCCCGGACACACACTAATACCGAATTAAAGCGCTACCCCAGGCAAGACCGCCACCCAGAGCTGCAAAAACCAGCAATTGGCCACGCTTGATGCGCCCATCACGTATACCTTCATCCAGCGCCAGTGGTATAGAAGCGGAGGATGTATTACCATGGCGGTTTATCGTCACGATGATTTTTTCGTGATTAAGAGAGAGACGTTTAGCGCAAGAATCAATAATGCGAATATTCGCTTGATGGGGGACAAACCAATCAATGTCCTCATTGCTAACATTTCCCAATTTCGCAACTTCCGTTACTGCATTTGAAATTTGGTCAACAGCATGGCGAAAAACTTCCCGGCCATTCATCCGCACCTTGCCAACGGTTCCTGTTGAAGACGGGCCACCATCAGCATAAAGATGGTCTGCTGTACTCCCATCCGCAGAAAGATGGGTCGCCAACACACCGCGCTTGCTGTCTTCACTTGTCACGGTTTCACCGCTCAAGACGACAGCCCCGGCACCATCACCAAATAACACACACGTGCCGCGATCATTCCAATCCAAAAAGCAGGTTAGTTTTTCAGCGCCAATAACGAGCGCGTGTTTTACCTGCCCAGAGGCAATAAAATTATGAGCAATGTTGAGGCCGTAAAGAAACCCAGAACATGCAGCAGAAACATCAAATGCGATCCCCGGGGGGACCCCCAGTTTTCGCTGCACAAATACTGCTGTTGATGGAAAGGTTTTATCCGGCGTCACCGTTGCAACAATGATCAGGCCAATATCTTGCGCTTTCAAGCCAGCTTCATCCAAGGCACGCTTGGCAGCTTGCGTCGCCAAATCTGATGTCACCTGATCATCAGCCGCAAAATGACGTTGTTCAATGCCGCTGCGAGAGCGAATCCATTCGTCAGACGTATCTACAAACTTGGTCAGATCCTCATTTGTCACGATGCGGTCGGGCAGATAACTCCCCGCGCCAGCAAGAATCGTATTTATCGCGGTCATTGGCTTTATTTCCAGGACTTAAATTCCAGTTTCCATTGCCCCGATAGATGCCGGTGCATTAAAAATCGGCCTCTCCCTTAAGAGAGACCGGTTCTTAGAACAAGTTTATTCAGCAGTAGCCTCTTCAGCAGCTTCACTGGCGCTGGCCGCTTTTTCGCGTTTTTCTTCTTCGCGCTCGAGCGCTTTGGCGCCTGGCTTGCCCTTATTCGGATTATTGCCAGCGCTCCATTCCACAAGTCCGCCTTGGGAGAGGAAGCGCGCAACACGGTCTGTTGGCTGGGCGCCAACGCTGAGCCAGTGCTTTACGCGGTCTTCTTTATACTGAACGCGGTTTGGATCGTCTTTGGCCAAGAGGGGATTGTAGGTGCCAATTTTTTCAATAAAGCGGCCGTCGCGCGGGGAGCGCACGTCAGCGACAACTATGGAATAAAATGGGCGCTTTTTTGAGCCACCTCGGGCCAATCTGATTTTCGTTGCCATGATATATGTTCCTTTTTGACTATTAATAATTTTAAGTTTCAGAAAATTTGTACCGTTCAAGAGTATCGAGGGATGCTATTTCTTTCTTTTGCCCCCAAGTCCGGGTAATCCCGGCAATCCGCCTAACCCGGGCGGCATAGCGCCTTTACCAGAAAGGGCCTGCTCAAGGGCCTGCAAATCTGGAGCATCTTTGCCGCCGCCCATTTGTTCCAGCATTTTGGCCGCATCATCAGGGCTTGGCATTGCGCCGCCCCCCATCCCGGAACTAGGCATACCGCCGCCCATGCCGGCTCCGGGCATACCACCCATCGCCGCCAATTGTCTGGCCATACCTTTCATACCGCCCTTGCCCATCTTCTTCATCATATCGGCCATTTGCCGGTGAGATTTAAGAAGGCGGTTAATTTCTTGCACACTGGTACCAGATCCGGCAGCAACACGTTTTTTGCGTGACGCATTCATCAAGGCCGGCTTTTTGCGTTCCGCTTTCGTCATGGAACTGATAATTGCTTCTTGGCGAACAATCTCTTTGTCATCCATGCCGCCAGCCTGATCGAGGGCTTTTTTCATTTTGCCCATGCCCGGCATCATGCCCATGATCGCACCAAGCCCGCCCATATTGCGCATTTGCTTAAACTGCGCCGCGAGATCATCCATATCGAAATCACCCTTGGCCATTTTTTTAGCTTGGCGTTTGGCCTCCGCCATGTCCATTTCTTCACTGGCCTTTTCAACCAGAGAAACAATGTCCCCCATGCCCAATATACGCCCAGCCATACGGCTTGGATCAAAACTTTCCAAGGCATCAATTTTTTCGCCAACACCCATAAATTTAATGGGCGCCCCTGTGACGGCGCGCATGGAGAGCGCAGCACCGCCGCGCGCATCACCATCAATTCGCGTCATGACGATACCGGAAACCGGCACCCGCTCTTTAAATTTTGTTGCCGTTTGAACAGCATCTTGCCCCGTGAGCGCGTCCACTACGAGCAAGCTTTCAACTGGGTTTGTGGTTTGATGAATTTGAGCAACCTCGCCCATTAATTGTTCATCTATGGATAAGCGCCCCGCCGTATCAAGCATCACCACATCATATCCGCCAAGCTTTCCAGCTTCCATAGCGCGTTTGGCAATATCAACCGGGTTTTGCCCATCTATGATTGGTAGGGTAGCGACATCGGTTTGCTCACCCAATACGCGCAACTGCTCTTGGGCAGCCGGCCGGCGCGTATCGAGCGACGCCATCAGAACTTTTTTCTTCTCACGTTTGGTCAGACGTAGCGCAATTTTTGCCGTTGATGTTGTTTTACCGGAGCCTTGCAAACCAACCATTAAAATGGCCACGGGCGGTGTCGCGGCAAGATTGAGAATATTTTCGGTAGCCGCTGGGGCATCACCGTCTGTCTGCCCGGCGAGCATTTCGATCAGAGCATCATGAACAATTTTGATGACTTGCTGACCTGGCGTGACAGAACGGACGACCTCATGACCGATGGCGCGTTCCTTAACCTTTGAAACAAAGGCTTTGGCCACTGGCAAAGCCACATCAGCCTCCAAAAGGGCAATTCGCACCTCACGCAAGGCCGCCGTAACGTCCTTTTCTTCAAGCGCACCTCTGCCCTTGAGTTTTTCAAAAACGCTTCCGAGACGGTCACTTAACGACTCAAACATAGGCTCAATCCAAAATTGTCGCGCCCCTTCCTCAATCACCAGAAGAAACGGACAAACCAAAAGTGTCCCCGTGAGGGCGTTACCCCGACGGCGATACATCCCCGCTCTCATCTCCGCAAAAAGCTTGGAGGATCGTAACGGTAGACGCGGAAAAGACCTCTTTTCCGTGAAGAGAGGCTGATCTAGGGGAAAAACCAAGTCTCGTCAATGGGTAAGGAAAAGGGGTGGAACAGAGATATGAACGATAAAGAACGATGCCTCCATGTAAGATTATAGATAATAAAATTCCCGCCAGAGCTGTGTCGTCTCAAACACCCCCCCTAAAATGATCTATCTGCCCGATAAAAGGATCGAGAGTATTGGGTTTTTGCATCACCGACACCAGAAAATGCCAGATTTTACGTTCACGGCTTTGTTCTGCCCGGTTTTTGGTTTATGTTTACGAATAAGTCTAATGCGATAGATTTTATTTTCACGGCCACATATGGTTCATTGGTTTTGCGAATACGAACCGGGCGGAAAGTATGCATTTCATCTGTCGTGAGTTTGGCTGTTGGAGCATATTGAGGATAACATGGACGATCACGATCTCGAAGGCGGAAACCATAAAATTGAGGCCTACTTTCTCGGCGGACTCGCCTTGATCGTTTTCGGTGTGGTTGTTTTTGCGGCGATTAACACCAAATTTGGCAATAGCGCCAATGCGGAAAATCGCCCTATCATCACACAAACACAATCGACAAAATCGGGTGGCTATGTGCAAACCGCGATTAACAATGGCCAAAACCCAGATGTCATTTGCAGTTGCTATCATGATGGATATGAGCTGGCGGGCAGCAATAGTGATGTGCAATCAACGGCCTATCGCACAGGCTTTACGCAATGCCGCTCATTAGGGTCGATTGATGGCGGCAAGGCATGGACTGCAGGCTGGGAAGCTCGATTGAGCGGGCACGCCTTTGAAGCCAGTTGCAAGGTCTATAAACGTCGCGGATGAGTTGATCTCTTTTCAGTTTAGCTTCAAAAACTAACGCACCTCCATGTCGTATGAAATTAAGGAGGCGCTTTAACTTGTTGTTTCGTCGCATTTGCGGAAGTTCAACCGGTAGCCACAGACACGCAAAATACTCTAAAGGCCTTCTTTTTTTAAAGGGCGGCTCATTAGATCAGTGATCGCGGTCTCCAGATTTTTTCGCCCCTCGACAATATCAGCAACCGCCGCACAAACTGGCATCTCCACATCATAACGATCAGCAAGCCCCATAACTGCGGCTGCGCTCGCCACCCCCTCACTCACCGAAATGCGTGAAGCTAATATTTCGCGCAAAGACAAGCCACTCCCCAGTTTAACCCCCAACGACATATTGCGTGACCTTTTAGAGCCAGCCGTCAGCACCAAATCGCCTAATCCCGATAACCCGGACAATGTGCTAGGAGATGCGCCCATAGCAAGACCTAAACGGTTAAATTCAGCAAAGCCTCTCGCGATCAACGCAGCATGAGCGCTGGAACCGAGCGCCATGCCCTCAACAATGCCTGCTGCAATCGCCAAAACATTTTTAACCGCCCCCCCAAGTGCAGTTCCCAAAACATCATCCGTGCTATAAGGGCGAAAATACAGTGTACCCATGGTTTTTTGCCATCGCGCCGCCGTGATCGTATTTTCATCCGCCAACGTCACGGCGGTCGGTTTTCCCGTTGCAACATCATGAGCAAAACTAGGCCCCGATAACATGGCCCCATTCGCCTCAGGCCATACCTGTTCAAGCACTTGCGGCATTAATAACAGACTTTCCCGCTCGATCCCTTTAGCGCCAATGGCTATGGGTTTTTGATCGCCTTCCGGCCCCAACAAGGCCCGCATCCGTGAGAGCACACTGCGCGCTTGTTGTGCAGGGATCATGAACAAAAGCGCCTCACATTGGCTCGTCAGCTTTAAGTCCGTAGTCGCATTAAGAGTTTCAGGCAGTTTGATGCCTGCCAGATGCTTCTTGTTCTCTCTGTTTTGATTGATCTGTTCAACTTGATCAAGATCGCGTGCATATAAAAATGTAGGAATAGAATTAGACGCACAAAGGCTTGCTAACGCTGTCCCCCAGGCCCCGCCACCGATGACACCTATGGAAGAAAACTGGTTAGATGAAGGAACATGAGAAGAGGGGGGCATAGGTCAATTTCACAAGTTGCAATGAGCCGTTAAAAACATGCTAGAGTAAGTTTGAACCGATCTGAATCACAAAATTGCCCTAAGTCATTATTTTTCGCATTTTTGCGAAGTTGATGGAAGGGCACCATCAAATAGCAGCCACTTGAACGACAACACATGCGAAAAAAGAAAGACTTAATAGCCCCTCAGCGTTTCAATTTGAAGTGGAGGCGCTTTAGAAGGTCTTTTGTGCTATAACAAAAGAAGGACTGTCCCAATGCAACTGGCCGATCGTAAGACCCTCGATGATGCAGCGCGCCTGGTTTATGAAGTAATGCCACCCACCGCCCAATATGAGTGGCCACTTTTATCTCAGGAGATTGGCGCACAGGTGTGGGTCAAACATGAAAATCATACACCCACAGGTGCATTCAAGGCCCGCGGCGGTATAACTTTTATCGACTGGTTAACGCGCACGCATCCGGAAGTCACCGGAATTATCACAGCAACCCGTGGTAATCATGGTCAATCCCAAGCATTCGCCGCCACGCGCAAGGGCCTAAAATGTGTGGTTGTCGTGCCGGAGGGAAATTCCGAAGAAAAGAACCTGGCCATGGAAGGATTTGGCGCAGAACTCATTATTCATGGTAAGGATTTTGATGAAGCGAGAGTGGAGGCCGAACGATTAGCACAAACTCGCAATTTATATATGGTGCCTTCTTTTCATCCCGCTCTGGTACACGGCGTTGCCAGCTATGGCATGGAATTATTCACCGCTGTTCCCGATCTTGATGCCGTATTTGTTCCCATCGGCTGCGGCTCCGGTATTTGCGGCACCATTATGGCTCGTGAAGCCTTGGGCGCAAAAACAAAAATTTTTGGCGTCACCTCGACGGGTGCGCAAGCGACCAAGCTCTCATTTGATCACAACGAGATAAGGCAAACAGAAACCGCCGTGACCTTTGCTGATGGGGTCGCGGTGCGTGTGCCCGTGCCAAGTGCTTTTGAAATTTATCAAAAATACGCGCAAGATATTCTCGCCATTGAGGATCAACAGGTGGCCAAGGCCATACAACTTTATTACCACGCCACGCATAATCTCGCAGAGGGGGCCGGCGCACTGCCTCTCGCCGCATTGATGCAACATCGCGATCAATGGCAAGGAAAAAAAGTTGGCGTTATTTTATGTGGACAAAACATTGACACACGTTGGTTTATCGAAGTGATGAAAGGCGGCGTGCCTAAAATATAAAACGCTACAGTTTAATGCCTCACTTCTTAAAGCCTCGCTCTAATCGCGCAACAATTCGTTTACAGATGTTTTAGACCGGGTTTGCGCATCAACGCGTTTAACGATGACGGCGCAATAAAGGGATGGCCCCCAATCTTGACCGGGTAAATTTTTACGGGCAGGCACTGTGCCCGGCACAATGACAGAATATGCGGGAACTTCCCCCATAAATACATCTCCTGTTTCCCGGTCGATAATTTTAGTGGATGCCCCCAAAAACACACCCATGGATAATACAGCGCCTTCACGCACGATCACCCCTTCCGCGACTTCAGAGCGTGCGCCAATAAAACAATTATCTTCGATGATCACAGGATTGGCTTGCAAAGGTTCCAAAACCCCGCCAATACCCGCGCCGCCAGAAATATGGCAATTTGCCCCGATCTGGGCGCATGATCCAACGGTTGCCCAAGTATCAATCATGGTACCTTCGCCTACATAAGCTCCGATGTTCACATAAGATGGCATCAACACTGCAGACGGCGCAATAAACGAACCCCGTCGCACCGCAGCTGGTGGGACTGCGCGAAATTCTGCGGCCTCAAACTCTTCCGCACCCCAATTTTCAAATTTCGAGGGCACCTTATCCCACCATCGGCTATCGCTACCGGGAGCCCCGTCAATCAGGCCGTTCGGGGTCAGACGGAAAGAGAGAAGCACTGCCTTTTTGAGCCATTGATTAACAACCCAATCTTGATTCCCTTTCTTCTCACAAATGCGAACCTCCCCTTGATCAAGCAAATTTAAGGCGTGAGTAACCGCATCACCAATGCCATCAATTTTATCGAGTTGATCGCGCTCTTCCCAAGCATTATTAATTAAGGTTTGCAGGCTACTCAAATCGGCCATCATCATCTCCGGAATCTATTGAAAAAGTTAAGACGTTTTGCCTGTCATGAGACTGGCAAGAAATTCTGTCAAGTCACTGGTACGATACTGCACGTGCGGGACGATATCTTCCAAGCGCGCCGGGCGCTTCAATGACGGTTCATTGTCCAGCCAATCACTATCAGAACAGACTAAAACTGTGGTCATACCTAACGTATTCGGCACCTCAAGATTAACGGCCAGATCTTCAAACATCGCCGCATTCCGCGCTTTAATATCAAATGACTTTAAAAATAAATCATAGGGTTCTGCTTTAGGTTTAGGCATGTAATGAGCCGCTTTAATATCAAACATATCATCAAACACATGATCAATACCCAGTTTTGTTGTCACATTTTCTGCATGTTTGATGGAACCGTTAGTGTAGACAAATTTCCGCCCCGGCAGGCTAGAAATGATCTTCGCCAATTCGTCATTGCGTGCCACCGGTGATAAATCAATATCGTGTACATGATCCATAAAATGCTCAGCCTCAATATTATGTTCATGCATTAACCCGGACAGGGTTGTTCCATATTCGACATAATATTTTTTTTGCTGAATGCGCGCCTCAGCAGGAGGTAAATCCAAAAGCCGCGCAACATACTCTGTCATTCGCACATCAATTTGCGCAAAAAGATTACATTCTGCAGGATAGAGCGTATTATCAAGATCAAAAACCCAATCCGTAACATGGGAAAAATTGTGCATCAGGTTTTCTTTATTTTACTTGAGCCGTTTTATAATTGGCTGTGTTATGACCGGAGAAAGTATCGGACAAATCAAAATTATGGAGCGGGATTTTCCGAGCCCACATCAACAGCTGTTTCTTCGTCCGTTGACTTTTCTTCGACTTTAACCTCACTCACAACGAAAGCGTCTTGATGAAATTCATATGTTGCCGCTGGGGAAGATGCAATTTCAACGCGTTTAAATTTTGCAAGATTAAGGTCTTGCGCCGTGCAAGGCACATCATTTTTTACATTAAAGATTATATCATTGGTGCAAAATTCTTTCTCGCCGCCACCTAACACACGATTTTGATCGAGGTTTTCACCATTACCCAGCTCCCCGTATACATAATAGTGATCATGGGCAAGTTTACCCTTCAAAACCTTAACACACTGGCCGGGATTTAAACGCCACCATCCCTGGCTGATATAAGATTTATCGGCTCCCGGATAAGCAATCGCGCTCCAAACTTCTTCACTTGCTTTATTGCAATAGAAAAATCCAAGTTTGGTGTCGCGTTTATTCGCTTCATCTATCAAATTGGTCAACAAATCATCATCAATAGAATTACCGTCGCTTAGTCCGCGATTTTTACGGTAAGCCGCAATGGCGCGACGGGTCTCACGTCCCATGGTGCCATCAACATGTTTTACCGGGAAACCAACATCAGATAATAATCGTTGAACGCCCGCAACCTCTGCCGAATAAATCGTGTAATTATTCGCTTCGACAAAATCAGTCGTCCAAATTCCTTTAGCTTCTGATGTCACCTCAACGTCAAAAAACCCACGTTGATTTTGCGGCTCCCCGCGACACACTTCCTGACTGCGTTGATTAAAAAATCCACTATTAGCCACACATAAAGCAGTTTCCCCTGACCAGGTGCGCTTATCTCCTTTATGACCATTAACCGCTTCCGCATAAACAAAATACCGTCCGGGATTTATTTTCTCGGTCAAAACCACTTTGCATTGACCGGGATGAAGGGGCCACCAGCCACGTGTTGCCAAGCTATCACCATCGACATAGCCAATCGACGCCCGTAATGCATAACTGGTTTTGTTACAAAAGCTATATTTCGCATGAGCCGGTTGAGCAAACACCAAAGAGGCAAAGAGGACACCGACAACACAAAGGCTCGAAATCAGTTGCTTCATACGAATACCACCATGAATTTAAGATAACACACAAAAACTACCCCACAATCCTTTGTAAAGGAACCTGCCGTGCAATCAAGGGACTTGTTATTCGACATACGCACGCCATAAAGGCATATGCCTGATTTATTAACGTCTCGTGACTCGGCCTTTGCATCGCAATCCCCCCCCCGATTGCGCGCAAAGGTTTTGTTGCCTCTTCCCGTTGAAACCCCTTTTGATTACGCCATACCCGACAACCTCTCGATACAAACATCACATCCGGATGCCCGCCATAATCTCGGTGATTTAAAAACCGGTGATTGGGTCAGCGTTCCATTTGGGCCCCGAAAGGTTCATGGTGTGGTCTGGACTTTGACAGGAGATGAAGACAACCCGTTACCGTTTTCTAAATTAAAGCCTCTGACCTCAAAGCTTGATGCGCCGCCCTTATCAAGTGACATGATCCATTTTGTCGAGTGGGTTGCAAACTACACGCTGTTTCCGATGGGCACTGTATTACGATTGGTCATGCGCAAAGGCGACGCGCTAATCGCGCCCAAACCCGTCACAGCTTGGATCAGGAAAACAGAGGCCATTGCCGCTTCAGCAAAGCCTGATACCAATTCATCCAAGGCCACACGTCTCACGCCGGCCCGGCAAAAAGCGCTATCTGTGATCAGCCATACCCCGCAAACGACGAGACAAATTATTGAGGCCAGCGGGGTCAGCAACGCGGTTATTCGCGGGCTTGCCAAAACCGGACTGATTGAGTCGGTAGGGCTAGACCCTGATCATGATTTTGACCTGCCCGACCTTAGCCGCAAGGGAGCAGATCTGTCTGCGTTGCAAGCAAACGCCGCGCAATCTCTAGTCGCGATGAATCAAGCTCGTAAGCCTGGTACAGCCTTATTGGACGGGGTCACAGGTTCCGGTAAGACCGAAGTCTATCTTGAAGCCGTCCGGTATGCTCTGGCACGGGACACAAGCGCGCAAGTTCTAATTTTACTCCCTGAGATTGGCTTGACGCTCCCATTTTTAAAGCGGATTGAAGCCGGCTTTGGTGCCGCTCCAGCGCCATGGCATTCTGATATCGGAACAGCAATGCGTCGACGGGTATGGCGCCGGGTTCTGGAAGGTCAAGCCCGACTCGTGGTCGGCGCACGATCTGCCCTGTTCCTCCCGTTTAAAAACCTCAAACTGATTGTCGTCGATGAAGAGCATGATAGCGCCTACAAGCAAGAAGAAGGCGTCTTGTATCAAGGTCGTGATATGGCCGTCGCCAGAGGGGCATTGGCGGGCTTCCCGGTCATACTCGCTTCAGCGACTCCTGCACTTGAGACGATGATCAACGCAACTGAAGGGCGATACCAAAAAGTCACCCTGCCATCCCGGTATGGCCGCGCGCAATTGCCAGATGTTAGCTTGATTGACATGCGCAAACATCCGCCGGAAAAAACCGCTCCTGCCGCAGACGCGCACACGCCTCCCCCGACCCCTGAAAAACGTTGGTTATCTCCGGTTTTGATCGATGGTGTCAGTGAAAGCCTGGTCAAAGGCGAACAAGCCCTCTTATTTCTCAATCGTCGCGGCTATGCTCCGCTGACACTCTGTCGCAAATGTGGGCACCGGATGATGTCGCCTCACTCTGATACCTGCCTTGTGGAGCACCGTTTTGAAAACAGGCTAATCTGTCATCACACCGGCTATTCCATCCCCAAACCCAAAGCCTGCCCCCAATGTAATGCCGTTGGAAGCCTTGCAGCTTGTGGCCCGGGCGTTGAACGTATCGCCGATGAAGCGAGAGAACGCTGGCCTCACGCCCGGTTAGAAATTCTCTCCTCAGATCACAATACAAGTTCTGAACATTTGCGCCGCCTTTTAAAAGATATGCAAGATGGATCAATCGATATTCTTGTCGCCACGCAAGCAGCCGCGAAGGGGCACAATTTTCCAAACCTCACCATGGTCGGCGTCGTTGATGCTGATCTTGGTCTTTCTGGCGGAGATTTGCGCGCTGCAGAACGCACTTATCAATTGCTCAGTCAAGTTGCGGGTCGAGCTGGGCGCGCAGAAAAACCGGGCCGGGCTCTTTTGCAAACCTATGCTCCAGAAGCGCCGGTTCTAAAAGCCTTAGTGGACGGAAATCGAGATCAATTCCTCGCAGCAGAAGCCAGCGGGCGAATGGCCATGCATTTCCCCCCCTTTGGTCGTATCGCAGGAATAATCCTGCGTGGGCATGATAGCAAGCTGGTTCATTCGAGTGCCGAAACAATGATAAAAGCGGCGCCCAATGCGAACGGTATCGATATTTGGGGGCCCGCTCCCGCCCCGCTCTATCGGCTCAAAGGCGAAACCCGTATCCGTATGCTGGTGCGTGCACGCCGAGACGTCAATCTTCAAGCCTTTTTGAAAGATTGGGTATCAACCCTAAAACTTCCACCCGCCATACGCCGTACGATCGATATCGATCCCTATAGCTTTATGTGACCCTTCCCAACCATAGGGGTCATTATTGATCAAGATCATAGATCGGCAAAAATTACTTTTTTGCGCAATGAGTGCGGTTTCTCTTGACGGCGCACATTTTGCACACTATATATATGACAGTTTGATGACACATAAGTGTCGTTTTTATTACAAATCGATCGTGGCCATTGTTTACCGGCTCGATAAAGATTTTTGTGTTTTTAAAACGCTCTTTTCTTAGCGTTCAGTATTTAAGGTTTTTTCCATGTCTGATAATCATCACTCTATTCGCCGCCCCGCTCTTTATTTTATAGCCGCAGCCCTTGGCATCGCACTCGTAATTCCCCTCGCCATTTCCACAGGGCAAACGCAAACGGCTGGTATTTTCGATGAATGCTACGAAGCCGCCTGCGACGCGCCTGTACTTTTTGCAGATGCTAGAAAATAAAAATTAGTTTCTAATTGAACGGTTCATCCCTCAACGGCGTGATAGTTTTACTGCCGTGCCAAAAGCAAGAATTTCAGCAGAATTAGCCATCACCGTAGAGGTTGTAAAGCGCATGCCGATAATGGCATCGGCGCCCAATCCTTGCGCGTGCTCAACCATTCGATCATAGGCTTGTTCACGAGCCTCAGCCAACATCTTGGTATATTCGGTCAACTCACCCCCAACGACTTGACGAAGACCAGCAACAATATCGGTTCCCACATGTTTTGCCCGAATGACATTGCCTCGAGTGACTCCTAATATTTCTACAGCTTCATAACCTGGAACACTTTCCGTGGTGCTTACAATCATTCGATTAGTCCTTTACGTTTTTTTCGTAATAATCATCGTCTTTGTTTTTTAACCGATCCAACAAAACGCCCAAGAGCAGAAAGACAAAAAATCCAAATATGATAAAACCGATTACGCCAACACCCCCCATTTGAATGAGACCAAATAGGACAAGCGCCCCATAAATGAGCGCTGCAAAGATAATCCCGGTCAAGGCTATGGTTGATAAATTCATATTGTTCCTCCTCACTATGAAATAAGTATCGAAGAGGGATTTTCAAGCAATTTTGGAAAAATTATAAGCGCGCTGCGAAGTTTCGCGTAAGAGCAAAACTCTATGGACAGTTGAAAGGTTTTGAAATCCGAAATGATCAAGAAGGTCACAAAGTTAGAGCCAATCACCTCGATGACTTAAAACTTCGGAATTGGTTCCAAAATTGTGCGTTGAAGTATTTTCTCAACTCAACGCGCCCCCAACGCACAGCTGAATATCCCAGCATTGTCAAAGCTATGTGGCATTCAGACATTTCAAGACTCAGGGTCAATATATTTTTCTGACCTCTTGTGTAAGCTCTCCAAAACATCTCCGCATCAAATGGAATCCAGGAGGTGCTTTGAGGCTTTCCTTTTGTTCACATTTTTTGCGGTTCAACCGGTAATCACTCGATCCGGGGATACTTCAGGCTCTCGCTTGTTTTTGCTCTGCTGGGCCAATCCATTGTTCGAGCATTGCTTTTAATGCATTAGGAGAAATCGGCTTGGTGAGATAATCACTCATCCCAGCCTCAAAGCATTGCTCTTTGTCTTCCATCATTGCATGAGCGGTAATTCCGATAATAGGGGTTTTGCATGAATGTTCACTGCACTCTATCTCGCGAATGGCTACCGATGCTTCATGCCCGGACATCTCAGGCATTGATACATCCATAATCACTAATTTAGGTCTGATATCGCAATATAATGTCACAGCTTCACGCCCATTTGATGCCATTTGATAAGTATATCCAAGCGAGTCCAATATCTTGGTATAGACAAGTTTGTTCACTTCATTATCTTCTGCGATTAGTATATCAACCGCCTCTTCTTCCGGTTCTACAAGGGAGGGGAGAGGTAGATTTTCATGCTGTTTTTCAGCATCACCTCGCGTGGTTATTGTTTGCGCACTTTCGTCATTTAGCGTTGATTTGAGTTCAACTACCCAGTCTTCTCCATACCGATCATCACTGGCGCAAAGTGTATCAATTATCTTTTTATACAAAATATCACTCTTAACGGGCTTTGTTAAAACACCGTCCAGTTGAGCATTAGCGAGAGAGGCTTCCGTTATAGCGCTATTAACAGACGTGAGTATGACGATTGGTATTTCGGCTATTTCTGCTTGTTGCCTGACTTTCTGCGCTAGCGTTGCGCCGGCCTTTCCCTGCAGCTGATAATCGAGTATAATAAGATCAAAACCCTTACCCTTTTCGCAAGCACGAACAAGCTCATCTAACGCATCATCTGCATTCGCACTCACACAAACTTCAAAACCAAATGCCTCAATCTGATTTCTAAAAATTGACTGAGCCAGTGGATGACCCTCAACAATCAATATTTTAGCATTATCAATTTTTTCTGAAATTTGAAGTAAATCATCATTTCTCTTTTGTGCGATTGGCAATGTTGCTTTAAACCAGAATGTAGACCCCTGACCCAGTGTACTCTCTACACCAACTTCACCGTCCATAAGCTCTATTAAAGATTTACAGATCGACAGGCCCAATCCTGTACCCTCATGCGCGCGGGTTGCAGAATTATCAGCCTGTGTAAATTTGCCAAACACATCGTTAATTTTTTCTGGCGCAATACCAATGCCTGTATCAACTATTTTAACTTCAACTGTTGCTTGTTCCTCGTCTTCATGATGACCTTTGGCAACGTCGATCAGGATGTGACCATTGTCTGTAAATTTGATTGCATTTGTCAGATAGTTTCCGAGCACTTGCCGAATTCGACCTGCGTCCCCAACAAGCGAATAAGGTAAGTCTGGATCGATACTAACGATCAGTTCAATCCCTTTTTCAACGGCATTAGCAGAATTCAATATAGCCACATCCTCGATCGCATCCACGAGAACAAAAGCTTCAGAAAACAACTCTAACTCTCCCGCTTCAATTTTTGAAAAATCCAGGATATCATTAATGATCGTGAGCAAGGACTGCCCTGACTTTACGATAATGTCTGTAAAACTTTGCTGCTTCGGCGTTAATCCAGAGTCTGCCAGTAGTTCTGCCATCCCGATAACGCCATTCATTGGTGTACGGATTTCGTGACTCATATTGGCGAGAAAAATAGACTTGGCCTGATCAGCAGCCACCGCCCTTTCTGTAGCAAGATGAAGCTCATCTGTTCTCTCAACAACCCGGGTTTCAAGGTCCTTCATCGCTAGCTTTATAGCAGATATCTTTCCCGATCTGAAAAACATATAACACATGCCAAAAACAAGACATATGAGAACAGATGTTAGTGTCACATTTGATGTTCGTGCCTGGCCATACAATTCGTGATTAAGATCAGATACAAGCGTCAACAATTCTTCCGGTTTTTCTGGAGCTGTTGACTTTAAAATGGACCCCAAACATGATCGAGAACGTTGATAGTTTTCATGCGCTTGCATAATGTGTGGTGATAAATTCTCCACCATGTCGATGAGTTCAATTGAGGCCAGCGCATTCGGTTGCTCTGTTAAGGAAGCATAGAACTCATTTAATTCTTGAAAGTCGATATAACCCGTTTTTCTATTTCCAGTTAATTCTCTCGTTAGGATATCGGCTAATGCATGGCGCAACATTTTATCTTGCATCAACAAAGACTGATCCTCACCGCCATTCATTAACCCCTCGATTGAGGATTGCACATACCGATTACTATTGCGCAGAATAGCGAGCTCTGACTTAAAATCTTCAATGACAATTGTTCGGCGTGAGAGCGCGACATCATAATCCGTCAGTAGTGTTTTTATGGACTCGCTTTGCCAATAATCATTGGAACGCGCAACATTTTTCAAATTACGGTAACCATCTTTGATAGAAGCATGCGCTTTGTTCAATCGAACGTAACTGGCATGCTCATTATTTTCAACGATAAGAATTTCTTTGATTAATGTCGCCTCTTGCCGTATTTGCCTATTAATAAGGGTCAAAAAATTATCGTACGTATTTAAATTATTTGAATTTTTATATACAGCAATACTAACTCCGCCCACCAAAGCACAAAGAAACAGTAGCCGTAAAATATTATTGGCCAATAAACTCATTTTGACGCAACCGTTTTTATCTCGTCACCTTCATCAGAAAGAGACTTTAAAAATTCTACGATTTTATTATTTTCACTGCGGCTAAGGCGCCTACCCAATTGATGAAAAGCCATGGTATCAACAATCGTTTCAAGACTGTCTATAGTACCGTCGTGAAGATAGGGGGCTGTTTGGGCGACGTTTCTTAGCGAGGGAACTTTAAAATAAAACTTATCGCGTTCTCGGTTTGTAATATTGAATCGTCCAGTGTCATGGCCGCTTTGACCACCACCAAAATATTCATGCACAACGCCTAACTTATGATACATTGTGCCGCCAAGTAGCGGGCCATGGTGACAAGAGGCGCAGCCAAAAGACACAAACATTGATGCGCCTTGCTGCTGCTCTTCACCTAAAGCCATATTATCCCCGCGAAGAAAGCGGTCAAATTTGGAGTTATAATTTCCAAGTGATCGTTCAAATGTAACGATTGCATCCTTTATGTCGTTACGGTTGGGAGGGCGACTATAAATTGATCGAAACTGCGAGACATAATTGGGTATTTTTTTCAACTTCGCTTCGATATGATCCCAATTGGAATTCATTTCATCCGGGTTATGAATAGGGCCCTCTATTTGCTCCGCTAACGTAGCAGAACGTCCATCCCAAAATTGCGATTGATGTTCGCCCGCGTAAATGATGCTGGGACTATTGCGAGACAAAGGCCGTCCTGACACGCCTGTAGATACCGCGCGGCCATCACCCCCGCCAGAAGCAACATTATGACAACTAGAACAACTGACCGCACCATTCGAGGAAAGAGCCGGCTCATGAAAAAGCGCACGTCCCAAAGCTATTTTGCGCTGATCTAATGTTTCCATCGCTGGGGTGGGACCAAAATATTTCTCTAATTCTGACCCTAAAACAACTGATTCATGGTCTTGAAACGCAATCGCATAATCAGCACACATGCATAAAATACATGGTAGCATCATCCTCGATAAAAAAAATTTGCAAAGTTGGAACAACGATAAACCCCTACAAAAAATCGCAAACTATTAAAATAATTTAAGAATATTAATATTCAGTGTAGCCCCCTATTGAGTGACCGTTTTTCAAAAAGTTGTTTTGAATTCGAAATACCGCCGCATGGTTCATATTGAGACAATCAAGGTAAACAAAAAAATTACACACGCAGGGATTCATCCCCGACCTCACGCCCCGGGCTGCACATCTTGATGTACAATGTAAAACCCGCCAAAATTATGAATATTTTGCGCGTTTGGGGTTCAAGCCATGCAACTCATTAAAAAATCGGCTCGTATCCTAAATTCTCACCCCAAAAACCACCCCTCGCTTGACAACCATACCCCAAACGCCTACTGTGTCGTGCTTAAATTACGGGTGGTGTGGCGCCGCCGTTGTGATCGTATCAGGGATTGGCCCTGAATACCGGCCCACACTGGAATAACGAGGACAAAATGTCGAAGCGTCAAAGCGCTAAATATAAGTTAGATCGCCGTGTCGGTGAAAATGTTTGGGGTCGCCCCAAATCCCCTTTTAACAAACGTGAATATGGCCCCGGCATGCACGGGCAGCGCCGCAAAGGCAAACAATCCGATTTTGGCTTACAATTAATGGCCAAGCAGAAGCTTAAGGGATATTACGGCAATATTTCCGAAAAGCAATTTTCTAAAATTTATGACGAGGCTGATCGCCGCAAAGGCAATAATGGTGAAAATCTGATCGGCCTGCTTGAGAGCCGTCTGGATGCACTCGTCTATCGTGCCAAATTTGTCCCTACAGTTTTCGCAGCACGCCAATTCGTCAATCACGGTCATGTTATGGTCAATGGCGTGCGCACAAATATTCCATCCTACCGCTTAAAGCCGGGTGATGTTGTGGAAATTCGCGAAAAGTCAAAAAACATGGCTCTAGTGCTTGAAGCATTACAAAGCCCCGAGCGCGATATTCCTGAATATGTTGATGTTGATCCGAAGAAAATGACGGCAACATATGTACGTATTCCAGAATTTGCAGAAGTTCCCTATGCCTGCACCATGGAACCCAATCTGGTCGTCGAATATTACTCTTCCTAACGGCTTAAGAGAGACTACGAATTGATTTAAAGCCGCTCTTTCAGAGCGGCTTTTTTATTAAGCCTCGTGCGTAACGCATTCAACAAGCACAAAATGTTACTATAATGTCACGCAACAGATATAATTCAATTGTAGGGTTTTTGGCGCTTGCGAGAAAAATTCGTGTCGGTAAAATTATGGTAGAGACAGTTTTCTAAAGAAATAAGCAAAAAATCGCTTAATAATACACAACATTAAAATTTTCATTCACAACATACACGAGGGACATCATGTTGCTTCATTCCAAAAAGAGATTATTCCTGACCTTGCTAACGAGTAGCGCATCGGCATTAGCCATGTCTGTAAGTGCGCATGCGCAAGACGTAGACGATACAACAGACACGATTATCGTCACAGGATCGCGTATTGCGGTTGATACGGCCTCTTCGGCAGCAAGCCCCGTTCAAGTAATTGGCGCTGATGGCATTAAAACTTCGGGCCAAATTGACGTAACAGAACTGCTTCGCGAGACCCCCGCCCTTCAAGGGTCATTGCCCGGCTCTCTCTCAACGGTGCAAGGCGCAGATACTGAAGATAGTGACACAGGTCTCGGCCTTCTAAATCTTCGGAGCCTTGGTATCGAACGCACACTCGTCCTTCAAAATGGACGTCGTCACGTTCCTGGTACAGGTGGACAGGCCGCCGTGGACGTAAGTACCATCCCGACATCCTTACTCAAACGCGTCGATGTTTTCACCGGTGGTGCCTCCTCTATTTATGGTGCTGACGCTGTTACAGGTGTTGTCAATTTTATCCTGCGTGATGGTTCTGATTTCGACGGCCTTGAATTTCGAACTCAAGCCGGTATTTCGGATGAAGGAGACGCTGAAGAAGTATTTGTTTCACTTGCTGGAGGCGGAGAATATGCCGATGGTCGCGGGAGCGCGGTTTTTAGTGTTGAATATACATTGAACACACCGTTAAGTGCCCAAGATCGATCATTTGCTGGAAACGGTGCTTTTGCGTTAATCGAAAATAGCCCACTGGTTGCTCAAACGTTCGGTGTAAACCCTAATTCTTCTCAAGTATTTGTACCGAATTCAAGGTTACCAGTTTCGAGTGAATTCGGGAATATTGCTCCCTCATTTTTCTTTAATGATGCATTCACCCCGTCTACCATTGCCGCGGCTGCAGGTCCAAATGCAACACCCCTGATTGATGGTACAGATATTCCAGTTTTGCAGGTGATCGATAATGGGGTTTTAAGACCGTTTAACGCCGGTTTTGCAACCGATGCCTTTAATGCCTCTGGTGGAGACGGAATTCCGATTACCAATCCGAATGGAATTATCCTACCTGAGTCTGATCGTTTCCTTTTTAATGCGCTAGCAGATTATGATATTAATGAATACGCGACAGCTTATGTTGAAGGTAAATTTGCCTTCACGGACACCACAGATCAAAGCGGCATCCCATTTAGTGACTCAATTCCTATTCGCTTGGATAACCCTTTCATCCCCGCTGCCCTTGCAGCACAAGCGGCTCAAATTCAAGCGAATCCAGATTTAGCTGATGGATTTATCGGGTTTGGCGTTTCTCGCGATAATCTTGACATTGACGCTATCGCAACAGAACGCGCAGAACGTACAACGTTCAGATTTGTGGGCGGTGTCAAAGGTGAAATTCCGGGCTTAGGGTTCGATTATGATGTGTCTGCAAATTATGGGCGGACAGAGGTACAATCCACAACAGCCAATACGCGTATCGAAGACCGTTATTTTGCAGCAATTGATGCTGTTGCGCTTACTGCTGACAACGCCGCAGGCTTTACGGGCCTTGGTATTCGTAATGGCCAAGATATCGTTATTGGCGTTGCAAACCCAGGTCAAGCCGGTGACATTGTTTGTCGCTCACAACTTGATGGTACAGCCCCTGGCGTGCAATTTATTCCCAATACGCCCACTGATGACGACGGACTTGGCTTGCCGTTAAGCTTTAATTTTGGTGATGGTCAATGTGCCCCCATTAATATTTTAGGTAATAATACTGTATCAGGTGCAGGCGCAGACTTTGCGTTTATCACCGTGCAGGATGATACGGTGTTGACACAATTACAGTTACTCGCAACCGTTTCAGGCGACAGTAGTCAGTGGTTTGAACTTCCAGGCGGCGCAGCCAGTTTTGCCCTTGGTGTCGAATATCGGGAAGATACATCTATTTTCCAACCTGACAGCCTTCGATTTGCCCCAGCGATTACATTCGCAAATAATAATGGTGGCCCATCATTTCCATCGCCGAATGTAAACGATGAGTTCCCCGATCAAATCAATGTCATTGAGGGTTTCCTTGAAGCACGGTTACCTCTTCTTGCCGATTTACCATTTGCAAAACTGGTCGAACTTTCTGGTTCTGCAAGGTTCTCAAATTATAATACGATCGGCTCAACGACAGCGTGGTCTGTTGGTGGGCGCTGGCAACCTCATGATTGGGTGACATTGCGTGGCACATACGCAATTGCCGTCCGCGCACCCAATATTGGTGAGTTATTTTCGCCAGCAACACCGGCACAAATCGGTGTGCCCGCTGACCCTTGTGATGATGGTAACATCAATTCAGGGAGTGCATCGCGTGAGGCCAACTGTCTGACTTTTGTTGCTGCTGGATTTAATTCAGCCGACTTCTTAAGTGCATTCGTCCCGGGTACATCCAGTGGCAATCCTGCATTGAATGAAGAAGAAGCCACAACGTTCACAGCTGGTTTTGTTTTCAACCCTGAAGGGTTTTTGGACGGATTACAAGTCACAGCCGATTATTACAATATCGATATAGATGGAGCCATTGACACACTCTCAGGTGCACAAATCGCCTCTGCCTGTGTTGATCTCCCAGATACAAGCAATCAGTTTTGTGATTTGATTTTCCGTGATCCAGATGATGGCTTTATCACCGGTTTTACAGCGGGTCAGATTAACCTTGGTGCCCTAGAAACAGCTGGTATAGATTGGGCTATACAATATTCTCTTGATGTTGCTGATATAACGGGAACTAATGCTGATTGGGGATCACTACGCTTGGGCGCCACTGGAACGCGCTTTCTGGATTTCGATACAATTCTGGATCCAACAGCAGCTGCAACACTCGCAGCGATTACAGACCCTCTCGAATTACAAGAGGCAACACTGGATCAAGCTCTTTCCTTTGATCAATTAGGAGAACTTGGCCTACCGAGATGGATCATCAACTTTAATGCAAATTGGGACATCAATAAATTTACATTCACTTGGAATGGTCGCTTTGAGAGTTCCCAGTTGGCACCTGGAGTCGACAATAACGAAGTCTTTGATGCCATTATTAACAATGGTTCGGTTGCTGTCCAACGCGTGGATTCATTCCTTGATTTCTCACAGCAGGAAACCGGAAGTGCTTTTGTTCACGACTTTAACGTAAACTATGAAATCTCGGAAAATCTCTCTGTCTATGGCGGTATCAATAACGCATTTGACAGAGATCCATTCCTAGCCACTCTTGCAAGACCCGTCGGACCGAGAGGACGTTTCTTCTTTGCTGGAGTCCAGGCTAAATTTTAGAATACGCCTGTAAAGCATAATATTAAAAAAGCCGCGTTTTAACTCGTTTTAAAGCGCGGCTTTTTTTATCCAACAGCACATATCCACATAAAAAGCGCAGCCCGTCAAAGATAGAATTGTTGAAAGTATTTGCAGATCAAGTCACCACTGGTTGGCTGTTCGCAAACACAACAAAGCAATAACAAAAAGCACTCCTTTGATTCCGGTTGATGCGACGACATAAAAAACCCAACGCACACCGATGATCCAAGCTTACTTTCGTGATAGAAGCGCCAGCAAAAAGGTTGGGATCAATCCCGTCAAAATCAACATCAAGGCCGCTGGTGCGGCGGTTGCCAAGCGTTCGTCAGAGGCCAGACGATAAACCTGACTGGCAAGGGTTTCAAAGTTAAACGGACGTAGCAACAAAGTTGCCGGTAGCTCTCTGCTAATATCGATAAACACAATCACGCTTCCTGCAAGTAAGGACCCGCGCCCCAAAGGCCAATGCACTTTGCCCATCACGCCCAACCGTGATGCACCCAAATTTCTGGCGGCCATATCAAAGTTTGTGCTAATCCCTTCAAAACCTGACTGGGTGACATTAAACCCAGCCGTTAAAAACCGAACCAGATAGGCATAGAGCAATATTAATAAGCCGCCACTCGTCACATTCAATCCAACTGGGCTAAGCCAAGACACACCCGCACTTAAAATACCCACGGCAATCACACTGCCGGGAATGGCGTATCCCATTGTCATGATACGAATAAAAATTACTGTGAAACGTGATGTCTTACGGCGCTGCCAATACGCTAAAAATATCGCGATGCCCATAATCAAGATTGCTCCGCTCGCAGCCATCAGGCTAGTATTCATGCTCGCTTGAAAAAATCCATCAAGGCGTAAACGGCTTCCCCAGGATTGCTCCGCCAGTAATTTTTCCAGTAAAATTCCGAATGGCATGAAAAACCCTAAGATGACGGGAGCGGAGCAAAACAACATGGCAGCAAACTGACCTGTACGAGGCAATTTGATAAAAATCTCAGCGCGATGCGCTTTGATATTTTCTACGGCCTGCCCTCTACGCCCCGCTAATTCCAAGAGCAGCAAAAATACTGCAACCAAAAAAAGTCCCCCCGCAATTTGCGCCGCTGCCGTTAAATCTCCAAGGCCATACCAGGTGCGAAATATACCTGTACTGAGAGTCTGCACGCCGAAATAATCGCTCACCCCATAATCGGCAATAGCCTCCATTAATGCCAACGCCAAACCGCCCAAGCAAGCAGCTCTTATGCCTGGTAAAATAACACGGCGCAGGGCAACCATTGGCGTTGCACCCAGGCTTATTGCAGCCTCAAAATAGGCAGAAGAGCGACGGGTTAAATCGGCGCGTACGGCCAAATAAACGTAAGGGTAAACACTCAATCCTAAAATCAGCGCCGCACCGCCCAGATTTTTTATCGCCGGGATCAAACTTACCGCCTGTTCTCTCGGCATGCCCAGTGCTAAAATATTGGCAAATCCCCCAAAAGGGCTCAAAAAATCCCCATAGCAATATGCCATTATGTAAGCCGGTACAGCAAAAGGCATAGCCAGCAAAAAAGCGAAAAGGCGCCGACCGGGAAAATCTGTCACGCTGACTAAAACCGCGCAAATCAGGCCAAAGCCACCAGCAATCACCGCCACCAGAAAACACAATAAAATTGAACCGCGTAGATAGCCAAGAAAAGTATTTTGCCAAAGATAGGAAAGTGTCTGACCCTCCCCGGTAAAGAAGCTTGTCAAAGTGGCCATCACCGGCAACATTAGACATAATCCCAGCCCTAAAAGCCCCAAAGAGCCCCATATCTCAGCCACAGAGGCACCAAAACTCTTGCTGCGCGCAAGGCTGCGTGGCCGATTAGGGGATTGAGAGGCGTGTTTTGTTGTCATCACAAAGAAATGGCTAGCATTATCGCGCCGTATTTGCGAGACATTCTCCTATGGCGTTAGAGTTTCATCAAATTTCGCATCAATATGCTGCCAAAAACAGTAGCTGGAGGCTCACAGACGTCTCTTTACGCGTCGAGCCTGGTGAAATTGTCTCTTTATTCGGCCCCTCAGGCTGCGGGAAAACCAGCTTGCTAAGGCTCGCAGCGGGTATGGAGAGTGTGCAAGAAGGCCAGATCACCCTTAATGGCGCTATATTGGCAGATCAACAACAATCCCTAGCCCCAGAAAAAAGACCTATTGGGCTGGTATTTCAAGATTATGTCCTGTTTCCCCACTTAACCGTAATGGAAAATATTCAATTTGGGCTGACCCATCTACCCAAAAAGGAGCGAGAAACCGAAGCTCAATCCCAAATAATGGCACTACGTCTTACAGGCCTGCATCATCGTTACCCCCATGAGCTTTCGGGAGGACAACAACAAAGAGTCGCTTTAGCGCGCGCGCTGGCGCGCAACCCGCAAGCACTTTTGCTTGATGAACCTTTTGCCAGTATCGGTGCCGATTTGCGCACCCAGCTGCAAGAAGAAATGCGACAACATCTGAAATCTGCGCAATGCGCTTGTCTGTTTGTCACTCACGACCCCCAGGAAGCCTTATTGATGGGCGATAAAATCGCGCTCATGGACAATGGACACCTTCAAGAAATTGCAACAGCTCAATCCTTGTTTGAAAACCCGCAAACACTCGCAGGTGCGATGATGTTCCCGCATATGCAAACCCTAACAGCAAAAACTGAGAAAAACCTTCTGATTACTGATTTTGGGAATTTTATCGCTCCGTCGCATTTAAATCATCACCTTAATCAAGGCAACGTAAAAATCACCGTAGTTATCAGCGAAAAAGCAATTATTGCGCATCAGAAAAATAATACTGAAAACACCCCCTTATCACTCATTGATAGTCGATTTGTCGGCCCCGATTGGGTCTATTATATACAAAATAAGCAAACCCAGAATACAATAAGAGCAACCGGCAAAGCGCCACTAAAAGCTCGATCCCCCGTCACTTTAGAATTCGATACACAACAAATCCGATTTATGACCAAAAAGACATAAAAGAAAGTCTAACCGAAAATGAAACCTTTACTGAACATAGCCGCGCCCATTCTTATTGCCTTAAGTCTCTTGGCTTGCGGACAATCAAACACCGCCGATATAAATTCTGAAAATACTCAAGACACTCCGCCAGAAAGTAGAGGAGAGGTAAACCTCTATTCCGCGCGTCATTACGATAATGATCTAGTGCTCTACGAACAATTTACAAAAGAAACAGGCATAAAGGTCAATATTATAGAAGGTAATGGTGATGCGTTGATCGAGCGTCTATCCAGTGAGGGCGAGGCAAGCCCGGCGGATTTATTTATCACGGCTGATGCAGGCATCTTATGGCGCGCCGAAAGTCGAGATCTATTTCAACCGCTCAACAACCCAAACATTACTGAGGCCGTACCAGCACCATTGCAACACCCAGAAGGTCTTTGGATTGGCCTTACGAAAAGAGCTCGTATCATTATCTTTAATAAAGAAAAAGGCTTGCCCGCTGAATTGACGAGCTATGAAGATCTCGCCAATTCCGATTATAAAGATATGATCTGTGTGCGATCTTCTTCAAATATTTACAATCAATCCTTGATGGCATCTATTATTGCCCATCTTGGCCCAGAAGCGGCGCAACAATGGGCAAACGGCGTAGTTGCAAATTTTGCGCGCCCCCCCCAAGGCAATGATACAGCGCAAATTGAAAGTGTCGCTGCCGGTCAATGCCGCCTTGGCATTGTCAATAGCTATTATGTTGCCCGCTTTGTTGGCGCCACTTCAGGTAAAAACAAAACTATTGGCGAAAAAATTGGAATTCTTTTTCCCAATCAAAGCACAGAGCAAGGTGGAGATCGGGGCACGCATGTCAATGTTTCAGGGGCAGGCCTTGCTAAATATGCGCCAAATGCTAACAATGCCAAAGCATTGCTTTTGTTCTTATTACGCGAAGATATTCAAGCAAGTTTTGCCGGCGGAAATAATGAATACCCCGTTCGATCAGGCATAGACCCTACAGGTCCGATATCCAGTCTTGAAGCCTTTCAAGAAGATCAATTACCGATGACTGCATTAGGAATTCACCAACGAGAAGCCGTCGAAATTTTTGACCGCGCTGGATGGAAATAGACCAAAACCCACATTTACTAAAGAGTGTTCATTATGAAGAATTTAAATTTAGGCCTATCTTTAATCGGTACTTTAATCCTACTTCTTGGGTGTAATCGCGCAGTTGACCAACAAGGCACTGGAACAGAAATTCCCCCTCAGACTCAAAGTCAGGACAAGCCCAAGGTTTCCGTTGCAATCCCGTTTGAGAAATTTGAATTAGAAAACGGCCTCGACGTTGTTCTTCATATTGATAAATCAGATCCTGTGGTGGCAATCAATCTTGCTGCCCATGTTGGGTCGGCAAGAGAATTACCTGGACGCACTGGCTTTGCCCATCTTTTCGAACATTTGCTTTTTCTCGACTCAGAAAATTTAGGTTATGGTGGCCTTGATGAAATGAATACGCGCATTGGCGGCGAAGGGACCAATGGCTTTACCACCACCGACATGACACAATATTTTCAGGCTGTTCCTGCCGATGCTTTAGAGAAAATTATTTGGGCAGAAGCCGACAAACTTGGCTATTTTATCAATACGGTTACCCAAGATGTTCTCGACAATGAAAAGCAGGTGGTCAAAAATGAAAAACGCCAAAGCAATGATAACCGTCCTTATGGCCATACATTCTATGTGATTGGGAAAGCCCTATACCCGGAAGATCATCCCTATAATTGGCAAGTGATAGGGTCACTTGCTGATCTTGATGCCGCGACCCTTGATGATGTTAAAGATTTCTACCATCGCTGGTATGTCCCTAATAATGTAACATTAACCATCACTGGTGATTTTGACCCGAAAAAAGCACGCAAATGGGTGGAAAAATATTTTGGCGAAATTCCACGCGGCGAAGATATCACTCCTTTTTCACCGCGCCCCGGTGTTCTTAATGAAAATATTGCTCTTTATCATGAAGATAATTTTGCTAAGGTGCCTCAACTCACCATGGTTTGGCCAACGCTGGAGCAATATCACCCCGATAATGCCGCACTCAATATATTAGCCGACTACCTCACTAACGGAAAGCGCGCTCCTTTAAACGAAATATTAATTGACGAGCAAAAGCTCACTTCATCCGTCTCTATGTTTAACAACGCCAGTGAAATCGCCGGCGAGTTATATTTAAGCGTCACCGCCAATGCGGGAGGTGATCTGGATGCCCTCATGCCGGCCATACAAAAGGGCTTTACACGGTTTGAAACTGACGGCATTTCCCAATCAGATCTTGACCGCATCAAAGCCGGGCTGGAGGTAAGTGTTTACGAACAATTACAAAGCGTTCTTGGAAAAGCCATTCAACTGAGTGAATATAATCTTTTTACCAACGACCCTGGTTTTTTGAGCAAAGACATAGACGCACTTTTAAATGTCTCGACCGAGGATGTGATGCGTGTTTATGAAAATTACATCAAGGATAAAACATATATTACCACAAGCTTTGTGCCCAAAGGGCAAATCGATCTCGCGCTAGAAGGGGCTCAAAAAGCGGCCGTCGTAGAGGAGCAAGTTGTTCAAGGCGCGGAAAAAGTACTGGATTTTGATCCTCGCGCGCGCACTTTTGAACCCACCGCTTCCAGTTTCGATCGCACCACTGAACCCCCTTTTGGCAAGGCCTATAAACTGCCAGAACCTACTATCTGGCGCGCCGGCACTGATCAATCGCTATCCATCTATGGCATTGAGAATGACGAAACGCCCCTGATTTATTTCTCCATCAGAATTGATGCAGGGCGAGCAAGAGGCGGTGTCGAAAAACCAGCCATTGCCAGTTTAACTGCCAACATGCTGGAAAAGGGAACAGCGAATAAAACCACAGCGCAATTAGAAGATGCCATCCGCTCGCTTGGGTCATCCATTCGTGTTTTTGCTAACGCTGATGGCAGCTTTATTACAGGTTCAACCCTTGCCCGTAATTTTGAGGCAACATTATCATTAGTTGAAGAAATGCTGCTGGAGCCTCGCTGGGATCAAGAGGAATTTGATATTCTAATTCGCGCCATCAACAGCTCTATTGATCAGGCCGCGGGTGATCCTGGTGCAATTTCACGCCGAGAGGCAAGCAAACTCTCTTATGATGCCAATCATATTTTTCACTATCAACCTTATGGCACCAAAGAGAAACTCGCCTTAGTTAACTTAGAAGATTTAAAAAACTTCTATGCGCAAAATTATACCCTTCAAAATGCAAAGTTACGCATTGTCGGCAATGTGAAACCAGACCGGGTAAAAAAAATGGCCCGCACACTTGAGGCGAATTGGCAAAAAACCATTCCCAACACGCCTAGAGGCGATGTTACACTTGCGCAAGCAAAGCCAGTGAATGCTTCACAAGCTTATTTTTATGATATTCCTGGTGCGAAGCAATCAATTTTGAATATTCGCAGACCCTCCCTTAATGCGCTTGACCCAGACTACCCGCTTGCTAATGCCGTCAATTTTTTACTCGGTAATATTTATACCTCACGTTTGAATACCGCATTGCGCGTTGAAAAGGGATACACATATGGAATCGGTTCCGGGTTTACTGCCAGCAAAGACCGAGGAACATTTTCCGTGCGCTCCAGTGTGCGCAGTAATGTGACACTCGAGGCAATGGCTCTTATTCGCGATATTGTCGGAAACTATGGGGCCAGTTTCACCGAAGATGACTTATCGATCATGAAAGGGGCTCTATTGAGGGGGCAAGCTCTAGGTAATGAAACTCTCGGCGCAAAATTAAGCTTGTTGGGACAAATCAGTGCCTATGACTATCCCGATAATTATCGCCAACTCAATGCCAAAAAAATAGAAGCTATGACCTTGGCTGATTTTAAAGCCATTGCTGCCAAATATCTCAGGACTGATGCGATGAATTGGTTGGTGGTTGGCGACGCCAAAACTCAAAAAGACCGGCTTGAGGAATTAGGATTCGGCCCTGCAATTTTACTCAACGAGCGTGAAGAGTAATAGCTGACACTCCGTTCATGCTCACTATAAGCCAACACCATGAAGACTGGCTCCTAAGGCCCGCGAAGTTTGGTCATAAGTTTGGCTGCTTAACTCTAAACTTTATAGGCTATAAGAAAGAGATTTATCGCGAGTGGGGCCTTAATTTTTGTTTCAATGCCCGATTAGATTTCACAGGTGTTGCAACTATTTTACCATGGGCATTGTGCCGAACTTAAAGTACCTCGACTTCAAATTGAATCGCCGAAGTCCTTTAAGTCTTTCTTTTTTCGCATTTATTGCCGTTCAGCCGGTTCCCACAGACACGCAAAATGCTTTAGGGTATGAAATCATTCTTATCAATCTATTCGTACACACTTAAAGTTTATCATGAAACATCTCCCGCCAAACCATACTCCCATTGCAACGCCGAAAACTGGTGTTTTACTCGTTAATCTTGGAACTCCAGAGGGCACGGATGTGGGTTCCGTTCGCCGGTATTTGCGCGAGTTTCTGTCAGACAAACGTGTTGTCGATTACCCACGCGCATTTTGGATGCCACTTTTACACGGCATTATCCTCAACACACGCCCTGCAAAAACCGGTCATGCTTATGCCAAAATCTGGCGCAACGAGAGTGATGAATCCCCGCTTCGATATTACACAAGAGCGCAAGCAGAAGTGCTTTCAAAATCTCTTGGTAGTGATGACATAAAAATTGACTGGGCAATGCGCTATGGCGTTCCCTCAATAAAAAGCAAAATACACGACTTAAAAAATGCTGGCTGTCATAAAATTTTGATCGTCCCTCTTTATCCACAATATTCTGCAACTACAACAGGCACCGTCAATGATGAGGTTTTTAGAACATTGATGAAAATGCCATGGCAACCCGCGCTACGTACAGCGCCCGCTTTTCATGATGAACCCGCTTATATTGAAGCCTTGGCAAACGTCACACAAAATCATCTTGCTAAATTTGAGAAAGATCCCGACCGAATTATTATCTCATTTCACGGCCTTCCCGAGCGGTATTTTAAAAACGGCGACCCTTATCATTGCCATTGCGCAAAAACTGCACGGCTTTTACGTGAGGAAATGGGGTGGTCTGAAGATTTTGCGCCTATGAGTTTTCAATCAAAGTTTGGGCCGGAAAAATGGCTGGGGCCCGCAACAGATGAAACTTTGAAAGTCATGGCGCAAAATGGGGCCAAGACCGTTGCGGTCATTACCCCTGGTTTTGTCTCTGATTGCATTGAAACACTTGAAGAAATTGCAATTGCCGGAAAAGAAGATTTCATAAGTGCAGGCGGAGAGGATTTGATAGCAATCCCCTGCCTTAATGATGCACGAGACATGAACATCCTTCTAGAAAAGATAGTGCGCAATGAATTGGCCGGCTGGGCTTAAAGCCCCTCGGCGATTCAATTTGAAGTGGCAGTGCTTTAGAGTGTTTTATGCTCTGGGCATGGCAATAAAGTTCAGCGCAACAAAAGGGTAAATGCGATACCGCCTAAACTCGTTTAATGCCAGTGGCGGGCGCTCAAAGACACAATCAATCGCCGCATAAATATCATAGTTTAATGTTTGCGTAAGATAGTCATAAATCGCATCACCGGAAAATTCTGCGTGATCCTCATTGGCGACAGGCCCGCACTCAAACACTAGGACAGGTTTATGCTTGGCAATTGCCCTCGAGCCCCCCTTTAGAACGCGTAACTCTGCACCTTCGACATCTATTTTGATTAGGTCGATTTTCGTAAGATCCAGGGTGATCTCATCCAGGGTTTTAATCTCAACATCATAAGCATGCAGATTAGATTGTTTATCGCCTCTTTTAAGAAGCGTACTATAACCAGGGCGATCTAGGTCTTCATAAAAAGTCGCTGTTCCTGTCTCTTCTGCCAGAGCGCATTCAAAAATCTTAGCCTTAGGAAAAGATTGTTTCAACCAAGCCGCCTTTGTCGGTGTGGGCTCAACAGCCATATGTTGTCCCTGGGGGGCAAGATCATGGAACCTTTTTAACATAGAACCAATGTGACAACCCACGTCAATACAGTGAGAGTCTGGCTTAATGAGATCCGCTAACACACGGTCGAGAAAATCATCATCACGCATAAAAAGATCAAGCTCTGGATGTTGAAATGTTTTTATTTTTCTCTTCACCGTAGAGGAGATTTGTTCCAGTGGCTTTGCGAGCGGTGTTGTCACAATGAATTTTTTTAGTTTCAGCAACATTCTTCATGTTCTCCAAGGGCATTACAGCCCCAAATGGGTTCGCTGGTTTGGTTCACCCTATATTTAGGGCCCTATCTTCTTAGTCATGTCTGTTCAACACATTACGAAACAAAATTTAGGGTAAAAGAATTTTTCAGGCCCATTAGTTACAAAATGCTCTAGCCTTTCATAGATCAAATTCTTGCGGTTGATCTGGCACAGTCTTTCTTATCGCTTATCCAGTGATTTCACGATTAGCAAGAAAAGAAAATCTATATAAAACTACCCTTCGGTGACGCCATCCCAGAATTTTTTTGCCTTATTGAAAAATCCTTCCGACTGCGGACTAGCATCACTACAGCATTCCTCGTGAAATTCACGCATCAATTCTTTTTGACGGGCATTTAATTTTACAGGGGTTTCCACCTGAATTTCAACATACATATCACCGCGCCCCTTACTATTGAGCTGAGACATGCCTTTCCCGCGTAATCGAAAGCGTTTTCCGCTTTGCGCCCCTTCCGGCACATTAATTTTAACGCGGCCACCATCAATAGTTGGGGCCTCTTGATCACCGCCGAGTACTGCCGTTGTCATCGGTACGGGCAATGCACAAAAAAGATCAGGACCATCACGCTCGAAAAGTTCATGATCACGAACGCTGACAAAAATATAAAGGTCACCTTCTGGCCCACCGCGCGGTCCCGCTTCACCTTCACCAGAGAGGCGGATTCTGGTCCCATTCTCAATGCCCGCCGGAACATCAACAGAAAGCATCCGCTCTTTCGTGACCCGCCCCTGACCGCGGCAGGTCTGACACGGGTCGGAAATCATCTTACCTTCGCCCTGACAGCCGGGACAAGCTCTCTCAAGTGTGAAAAACCCTTGTTGAACACGAACACGCCCGACGCCATTACAGGTTTGACACGAAACCGGCGATGTACCAGGCTTAGCTCCACTTCCATCACACGGCTCACAAGCCACAGTACCGGGTACATTAATTTGAGTTTTTTTGCCGCGATAGGCATCTTCCAGATTTATTTCAAGAGAATATTTTAAATCAGCACCGCGCCCGGGCCCTCTTCGCCCCTGACCACGACCACCGCCGCCCATAAAGTCGCCAAAAATATCTTCAAAAATGTCAGAAAAAGCACCGCCGCTAAAACCCTGACCCGCTCCTTGACCAAAACCACCTGCGCCATTTTGAAATGCTGCATGACCATAACGATCATAAGCCGATCGCTTTTGCTCATCAGACAAAACCTCATAGGCTTCACCAAGAGATTTAAATTTTTGTTCCGCCTCCGGGTTGTCCGGATTGCGATCAGGGTGATATTTCATCGCGCTCTTGCGAAATGCAGATTTAATGTCTGCTGCAGAAGCATCGCGTGAGACCCCCAATGTCTCATAATAATCTTGCGCCATCGGGTATGACCTTCATCTCGTCTTGATCAAATTGCTTCCCCGCCATATCGCTCGTTTGTATCTTGGCTTAACGTGCAGCATTTCCAATACAGTGACCGAACCCTTATAAGCGGATAAACATCAATTTGGGGGATATATAAACACCGGATCGCAAAATTACGACCCGGTGCTATAAAAAAACTCAAATAAAATAAGGACGGGAGCCAAATTCCAGGAAGGGATGAACCCTATTTAGACTCGTCGCCATCAACTTCTTCAAAATCAGCATCAACGACGTCATCTTCATCACCAACACTGCCCGCACTGCCAAAGTCGCCATCCTCAGCCCCTTGCTGACTCTGATACATGGCTTCACCCAATTTCATAGATGCCTGGGCTAGCGCATTCGCATCAGTATTGATCGCTTCAACATCAGCCTCTTCATTACCGAGGGTTTTACGCAAAGCTGTCATCGCATCATCAATGGCCAATTTATCCGCGTCGCTCAATTTATCAGCATGCTCGGATAAGGATTGCTCTGTGGTGTGGATCAGAGCTTCAGCACGATTGCGCGCCTCAACACCATCACGGCGCGTCTTATCGGCCTCTGCATTCGCTTCCGCGTCTTTCACCATTTTGTCAATCTCGCTATCATCGAGACCCCCAGAGGCTTGAATGCGGATCGATTGCTCTTTGTTGGTTGCCTTGTCCTTGGCTGATACATGGACAATACCATTCGCATCGATATCAAAAGTCACTTCAACTTGAGGAACACCGCGCGGTGCAGGCGGAATTCCCATCAAATCAAATTGCCCAAGGGTTTTATTATCTGCTGCCATTTCCCGTTCACCTTGGAAAACTCGGATTGTCACCGCAGATTGATTATCTTCCGCAGTTGAGAAAACCTGACTCTTCTTGGTTGGGATTGTGGTGTTGCGATCAATCAGACGAGTAAACACACCGCCCAATGTCTCAATACCCAGCGAGAGCGGTGTTACGTCGAGAAGCAGAACATCTTTCACGTCGCCTTGTAAAACACCGGCCTGAATCGCCGCACCCAGAGCCACAACTTCATCCGGGTTCACACCTTTATGAGGTTCACGGCCAAAGAAATTTTTCACAGTTTCCTGCACTTTGGGCATCCGCGTCATACCGCCCACAAGCACAACCTCATCTATATCACCGGAAGTTAGGCCTGCATCTTTTAAGGCAGCCTTACACGGATCAATTGTTCGCTTTACCAAATCTTCCACCAAACCTTCAAGTTTGGCACGCGTAAGCTTCATCGTTAAGTGTTTTGGCCCCGAAGCATCCGCAGTAATAAAGGGAAGATTGACTTCATACTGCGCTGTAGAAGAAAGCTCTTTTTTTGCTTTCTCAGCTTCATCTTTCAGGCGTTGTAGCGCCATTTTATCAGATTGAAGATCAATACCACTTTCTTTTTTGAATTCTTTGGTGAGGTATTCAACAATACGCATATCAAAATCTTCACCACCAAGGAATGTATCCCCATTGGTCGCTAAAACTTCAAAAACGCCGTCACCAATCTCGAGTACGGAGACATCAAACGTTCCACCACCAAGGTCAAACACAGCAATTTTCTTACCATCGTTTTTATCAAGGCCATAAGCAAGAGCGGCTGCTGTAGGTTCGTTGATGATCCGCAAAACTTCAAGACCAGCAATCTTGCCCGCATCTTTAGTAGCCTGACGTTGAGCATCATTAAAATAAGCCGGGACCGTAATAACGGCCTGGGTCACTGTATCACCAAGGAAATCCTCAGCGGTTTCTTTCATCTTTTGTAAGATAAAAGCTGAAATTTGAGACGGTGCATATTTCTCGCCGCGAGAGGCAACCCATGCATCACCATTGTCTGATTTAATGATGTCAAAAGGCACCATTTTTTTATCTTTAGCAACGGTAGGATCATCATAGGGGCGTCCGATTAAACGCTTAATCGCAAAAACAGTATTTTCAGGATTAGTTACCGCTTGACGCTTGGCCGGTTGGCCAATCAAGCGCTCCCCATCTTCAGAAAAAGCCACTACTGATGGGGTTGTGCGCGAACCTTCAGCGTTTTCAATAACGCGAGGCTCTTTGCCCTCCATTACAGCAACACAACTGTTTGTTGTACCAAGGTCGATACCGATGACCTTACCCATAATCATTCTCCTCTAAAGCTCTCTTCTAGCGCTTTGTGCATTCTATCTTGATCGTACGCAAATCTTTAAAAGCAGCTATTATTGAAATCCCCCGCTCAATAACGCTGATGAAGTTACACAACTAAAATGCCGAATGTGGGCGCACCCTATTTCAAACAGCCCAAGCTCATGCACGATAATAGATAAATTTAGATTAACAGACGCAAATAAATGCGCCCAAGTCTGACCGGATATAAGTAGGACAATCCGAGCGTGCAACAGGGACATTTGCTAAATTACGGATTTTTTCAAAAAAATCGACGTGTTTCTCACAGAGCTTTTGTAAAAGACAATAATAACAACATCTTATATTTTTAGTCACACATAAAAAATAATCAAAAAAAAACCTCTCATTCGACGCTCTGATCGTTTTTATCGCCATATTTAACGGAGACTTCATTTTATTAGGCTAACAATCATGACTGAATTGAACGCTATCGCATCACAGAGGAAATTTGGGGATGTCAAAAACAGTTATGACTCGCGGGAAAACATTGACCGCATTGGGCACAGCTTTAATCGCCCTGACGACATTGGGGGCTTGCTCCAGCACTGGTGGAGGCGCAAACACAACCGCTCTTTCACAAACAAACAGTACACCGCCACCACCACCGCCATCAAATCCCAATATCACTGTTTTGTCGGCAGGAAATCCTGCAAACGGTCAAGCGATTGATGAAACATTCGAAGTCGCAAGTTCTTTTTTAGTTGTGCAAGAAAATGCATCTGGATCCCTCGACACCGTGTCACGCTCACGCTCTGATTTCCGCGATCCCAGTGGAACCGTATTTTTTGATGCTGAAACCGGGTCATTGACCTTTAACATACAAGAAGGCGATGTCGTCATAAACGATGTTTTTGGCCCGATCCTAACGACTCCTATTGGCGATTTTTCAAATCTCGAAAACGATGCGATTGCAGTGACTGTCTCAACGTTTCCTGAACGCTTTGCCCTCCCCTCATCCGTGGTCCTCCCGCAAGGAGCACAAACATTAGAAGATCTTCGCGGAAACCCCGAAGCCGTTGATGCATTGGTCGCTGATTTGCAAACAATCACGTCATCAACAGATGACGACGGCGCCTTCGCCGGTGTTCTTGGTGCCATATCGAGCACAGGCAGCGCTGACGATGAGGGGGAACCAGAAGAGGTACAGACAACGCCCCTTGGTAGCACATTAACGGCAAGCCAGGCAGCAGATATTCTGGCAACATTTCAAGCCGTTGCTAGCAGCCTGAATGGGTTTGATTTTATCACCCATAATGGCCTTGAAAACGGAACAGTTTTTCAACCCTTGCAATTACGCGAAAATAACCCGGGTATTGAAACCAGTTATGTTCAACTCGGGGTTTGGCAAAATACTCAAACCATTGGTGGTGCTGATGAAGCCGCCTTTGGTGCATCGGTTTTTGGCCAATTGACTCCAGCTAGCGAAGTGCCAACTGTCGGCTCAGCAACTTACGATACGACGATCGGTGGATTTATCAATCGGCAAGGCAATCTCGATTTCCTCACCGGCAGCGTCACTATTGACGCGAATTTTGCCACGCGAATGGTGGACCTTGGAATCTTATCCGTCATTCAAACATCCGATGCTAATGGCGAGCCTCTGTTTACGGATTTCGTAGAATTACAGGGTGAAGGCCTGCTCACTGGCGGCAACCGTTTCGATGGTGATTTGCGCGGAACTCAAGATCAATCTATTCGCGGTGAGATTGCAGGTGCCTTTTTTGGACCCATCGCTCAGGAAGTTGGTGGGACATTACGTTTTGGCAATGATGATTTCGAAGCCGCGGGCGCCTTTGTTGGAACGCAAGCAACGGCACCAACAACCCCTTAGCGCTCATCGCGATCACATAGGGCCGAG
This sequence comes from uncultured Caulobacterales bacterium, assembly GCA_964479275.1. Classification (GTDB taxonomy): domain Bacteria; phylum Pseudomonadota; class Alphaproteobacteria; order Caulobacterales; family Parvularculaceae; genus CALLPQ01. Next base: position 12,920 of record CAYZLR010000001.1, on the reverse strand, counting down.
TGATTGGCTCTAAAATTTTGTTGATGCATTTTTTACGGTTCGATTCATGTCCGCTTGAACGCAAAATATTCTAGAACCGTTATATTCCGTTCGACGTTGAAAAAGCCGGTAATCTTCGGATTGCCGGTTTTTTTGTGCATATTTTTAAAACACCTCCCCTTCAAATTGAAACGCCGAGGCATTTTATGTCTTTGTTTTTTTCGCATTTATTGTAGTTCAACCGGTTCCCGCAGACACACAAAATACTCTGGGTCCCATTTTACGGCACATAAAACACTTAAAATCCCTCTTTGTCGCATTTGCAGACAATCAAATGATCACCACTCGATCTGGAGATTTTTTAATAGTGCCGATTACTTAATCACTTTCATGTATGATTGTCTCATCCATTCCGCAATCGAAGCCATGATAGCAACACAGCCCATCAAAGCCGTTAAATAGAACACATAAGCAAATCCTTCACGTACTATCAATTCCGCAATCCAACCCCGGCCTAAAGTTCCAATCAGCATACTAAGAGAAGCTAACAAAGCATACTGAACAGCGGCGTGTTTTGGGTTAACGATAGAGGATAAGTAAACCACTATCGCTGCACTCGCAAAGCCAACAGAGAGATTTTCAGCAGCTATCACCGCCATTAATTGCACCAATTTATCATTCATGGTTACTTCCAGCGTCAAAAAACCTGCCAAAGGCTGAAAAACAAATGGAAATAACTGATAGAGACCAGTTACACTCAAGACCTTATCTGTGTAAGGAGCGCCTAAAGCCAAATCAGCAAATAGTAAATTCGTTGCCGCCGCTAAAATACCGCCAATAACCAGGCTTGGCATCCGCCCGATGCGTAAAATCAAAATCCCACCAAAAATTATTCCCGCAGCGGTCATTAAAGACCCGAAAATTTTTGACGCAATAGCCACTTCATCAAAACTGTGACCCAACGCACCGTAACTTAAATATTCTGCACTGTTGCCAAGATAAAACGGATAAGCGAAAGAACCCCAGATTAAATCTGTAAACCTGTAGCTTAGCACCAGAACAAGAATTAATAACGCTCCAAACCGAAATCGTTCAACGATATCAATCATTGGTACCATGATTGATCCATAAAGAGCATCCAGTATGCGTTGATAAAGGGGGGATGTTTTTGCAACAGTAATCTTGGATGATAATACCGCCCCATAGCGACGATACATAACCATTAAAATAGCTGCACTTAAAACCGGTAAAATGATCGAGACAAAAATTATAATGGGTCCGGTCTCGCGGGTAAAAACACCCGCATTCGCCGCTTCTGGATCCCCTAGAGCATAAGCCATAAACGAGAACAACGCATAAATTGACCATGTCCACCCGAGCAATATTGGGATCAAGGCAATATTACGCCAAAGAGTTGGGGGACTTTCTTCTTCAAGCGCAGATGACTTTCGCTCCGCAACAGAGTTTTCTGCAACAAAAACCCCGGAAATACAAAATGTCATCAACACCACCAACACCAGAAAAGTGTTCTCCCAACCTAAGCGAGCCGAGATGATTAGGGCGCCTGCGCCGCCCAAAATAGCAGATAGGCGATAGCCGATTTGATAGACAGCAGACAATAAATCAATTGTCTGTACGTCATCGGCTACCTCAATTCGCCAAGCATCAATCAAGATATCTTGCGACGCGAAGGCAGCAGTACAAACAATCGCTGCAATCGCAATGGTTGAAATTTGTGTAGTGGGTTCTAAAAAAGCGATCACAGCAAGGCACGCTACAATTAAAATTTGCAGTAATAAAATCCCCGCACGGCGTTGCCCCATATTTAAAATTGCGGGGAACGCGGCGCGATCAATAGCCGGTGACCACAAAAACTTAAACCCCAGCAATATACTAATCCACGAAAAAACACCAATGGTCTTTATACTGACGCCTTCAGCGGTAAACCAGGCATTTAATGTTCCCGTGATCAAAACATAAGGCAGGCCCGCTGCCATACCGAGAATAAACATAGCGCCGCTTTTGCGATGGCGCAGGGCAGTGATAATCTCACGAAATGTGATTTTAGGCTTAACGGTCTCTGTTTCCGATGGCATAAATGCACACCCCTTTTATTACCTAGCAAGTCTACCCAAACTCTGTTTGTCATGAACGCCGTGGCTGTAACCAACAAGGCAAAGACGAACATAATAGCTGAGCAAGATTATGGCGAAAAAAACCTCATCCAATAATCGATCAGCTTTTCTAAAGTGGGGCAATTCTATGCTTCAAGCAATCATTGTTATCGAGAAAAACCACACTCTAACGCTTATGAAGAATGTGGGTTCAAACGACAAAATGCTATTGCAAGGTTATGTTATTGGGACACCAGGGCCATAATCCAAACCCAACACCGCGTTCGCACATTAAGAGGCAACATCAACGGGGGTCTTTCCTCCAGCCCATTTGCCAAACATATGCACGATGTCGCTTGGCTCAAACGGCTTTGAGAGAAAATCATTCATTCCTGCTTCCAGACATTTTTTACGATCTGATGCCATTGCATTCGCCGTGAGTGCAATGATTGGAATCGAACCGACATGCCCATCTAGCTCACGGATTCGCCGAGAAGCCTCCAGGCCGTCCATTTCCGGCATGTGCATATCCATAAAAACCATGTCATAGTTTGAAACCTGAACAGCATTGATCGCTTCTAGTCCATTGGTTGCAACATCGACCTCATGACCTTCTCTCGTTATTAAAGCGGTCGCTAAAACAGCATTAATTCGGTTATCCTCTACAAGAAGAATATTTAATGCCTTTTTCTCGGATGATGAAGGTTTTACCCTTGTTCCCTCCGAGGTTTGGGAAATTTGATCTTTAAATGAGGCAACCTTTATCGATGGTTGTACTTGTGGCATTCGCTCTGGGCTGTCTTGTCCTGTTTGTATAGGAGCCGGTTGGGTTTCAGACTTACCATTTTGCTTAATCCCCGTAGTCGGATTTAATTGCTCAATCAGCGAATGTTGGCGCACGGGCTTAATTAAATAACCGCTAAATCCAGCCTCATGAAATTTGGGTAGATTTGCTCTGAGTAGAGGCGACAATAAGACCAAAGATCTAGAAACCAGCTTTGACAAGTCTTTCCCATACCGCAATGCCAATTCACTATCGCATAACAACACAGCTGAAGGGTTTTGAGTCACCAATGTTTTAATACCGTCTAGGTCGTGGGCCGCAAACACCGCCTCGACACCAATCGCATTTAATTGTAATTTGCATGCCCTTGCTAATAATTTTGATGTGGTCGCAACAATCATCGGCGTTTTTGAATGCTCAAGGCTCAAGCTGTTCGTGCCTGCCGCCTCAATAAATATACGCACTTCAAAAACGCTACCTTTGCCCGCTTCACTTTGAACAGTAATGTCTCCGCCCATGGCTCTGGCTAATCGACGGGCAATAGAAAGACCAAGACCAGTGCCCTCTTGGCGTTTTTCACCTTCAGCATCGCCTTGAGAAAATTCCTCAAAAATATTCACTTGATCTTCTTGTGAAATACCTACCCCTGTATCGCGCACCTTTATGACAAGTTCTAACTTGTCTCCTTGTGCTTCCACACCCTGAACTTCGATCAGAACCCCCCCCTGATCAGTAAATTTTACACCATTACCAGCAAGATTGATCAGAATTTGTCTTAAGCGCGCCTCATCTCCGCGCAATCGTGCCGGAACGGAGCGATCAAGAACGGTAGCAATTTCAATATTTTTACCAGCCGCTTTCGGTGATAATAATTCTGCCACCCCATGAAACAGGGAATGCGTATCAAAAGTCGCATGATCCAGCTCAAGCTTACCGGACTCAATTTTCGAATAATCGAGAAGATCATTAATCAATGATAGCAATGTAGAACCAGATTCTCTCACCGCTTCGGTGTAAGCCCGTTGGTTCAAATCTAGCGGTGTATCGAGTAAAAGGCCAGTCATGCCTAAAATACCATTGAGCGGCGTACGCATTTCGTGGCTCATTGTTGCAAGAAAACGCATCTTGGCATTTGCCTCACGCCTAAGGTCTGCAGACCCTATATCAAGATCAAGAATGGGTTGATCTGGGTTTGACTTTTCTCTATTGCCAATAATATCTTTATACGAATTATTTATTTTACCAAGTACAGTTTGTGCTTTGGGCGCTTGGCGCTGCTCCTTACCGACCAAAAGGGTTTGTCCGCCTGGAATTTTCGTCTCGCTCCACGCAACAATTGCAGGCCCGTTGCGCCCCTTTACCCGAGTTTTGTAACAACAAGGCCGTCCTGGTTTGTTTTGATTGTTCTCCCCTTTATTGTCCCCCGGAGAGAAAACCAATCCCACCCATTTTTCGGGCGCAATACCAAAAAAATCTCCAAATCGCTCATTCACAAAGGTCAAAGTCCCATCCGAGCCATAAATAGCGATTAAATCATCTGTCTGATCTGAAATCGCGTGAGAAGCTCCCTTTTCAGGGTTTTCCGCACGGGAAATATCACTCTCAAGGTTCGTCTCAGCATCCTTTAAAGCGGCAGCACTAATTATCTCATTCTTTAACAAGCTCAGCATCCTTATATCTCTCCCACTTAATGATAGGGAGTATGCCTCCATCCCCTGAAAATTTGGTTACGGTACATGGTTAATTCTCCTAAAAATTTGAATGATTTTTAGGGATTTCAGAAAGGATATTGCCATCTGCTGAACCAGTGGAAAATTTTTGGTGACCCTATCGCACGGCTTTTTTTTCTATGGGATTTGAACTCATTTCGCATTAAAAACGATACCTTCAAAACAAAGGATATACTAAAAATTCACATCACAAATTGATCTTTAGCATGGGGGAATTCAGCATGCCTGGACTTAATGCTTTTGGGAGAGAGTAATTTCGCTATTGCCCTTTTTAGGTGAAATTTCAATTATGCTGCATTGCAACATTTGATAGGGCCAACCTTAACTTTAGCTTGAGTGCAACAAAAAAACTATGCAAACCTCCCTTGCTCGCATGCGCCTTTTTACTTGCTGGATAAGCCCCGTAAAAGCTTGCATTCACGTAGAAAGGCCGGTAGCGCTTTTTGGGTTTTAACCATAGCCTTTACGACGGAGTTGTCCGCCCCCCTCCCCCACCCCCTTAGTGCCCATCGATTCCCATGCCCCAAAAATTATCTCAAAACTTGTTTCCCATTGCCACAAGGCGCTCGCCCTTAGCGCTCAAGCAAGCAGAATTAGTGGCTCAGGCCTTAGCAAAGGTGATATCAGACGATACGAAGTGTGATCCCGCTCCAAGCCCCATCAAACAATTTCCGATCGTTGGACTGACATCCACAGGGGATAAAAACCTGTCTGGCTCATTAGCAGATAGCGGCGGTAAAGGTTTATTCACCAAGGAAATCGAGCAAGCACTGTTAGATGGTGAGGCCCGTTTTGCTGTCCATTCCATGAAAGATATGCCGGTAACGCTTCCTGAAGGGCTGGAAATTGCAGCCATCCCAGCGCGCCAAGATCCACGCGATGCTTTCATTAGTCCGTGTGCAGCTAATATCGATGATCTCTCAATAGGTGCCATCATTGGCACCGCATCAGCCCGGCGCAGCGCACAAGTCAAATATCACCGCCCTGATATTGAGTGCAAAATTATTCGCGGCAACATCAATACCCGCCTGGAAAAATTGCAAAAAGGCGATATGGCCGCAACTTTTCTCGCCGTAGCTGGATTAAACCGTCTTAACCTTGCAAACCATATTACCCATATCATGGAGATTGATGAAATGCTGCCTGCCATCGGCCAAGGCGCCTTGTGTATACAGACGCGGAGTGATGATCGCAAAGCATTACATCTTGCGACAAAACTAACATGTGCGCGCACACAAATTTGCGTAATGGCCGAACGTGCGTTCCTGGCTCACCTTGATGGCTCTTGCAAAACCGCCATGGCTGCTCACGCTTTTTTTGAAAACGAAACGCTGTCATTTTATGGCGAATATTTTGTCGACCAAGATCGCACAAAACTACAGGCACAAAAGACAATAAATTTTGACCAAAATTCTACTTTGACACAAGATCAACGTATTGAGATGGCGGAAGAAATAGGTGTTGAGGCCGCACAAACCATATCCGCACAAATATCGCGCTCGCCCCATACGATTAGAAAAGATATATCCGACATGTAATCGGCAATAAGTTTTGAGGATGTCATGACGGTTATTATCACGCGGCCCATACAGGACTCTGTTGAATTTGCAAACCAACTGCGCGCCGACGGTTTCCAGTGCATAATCTCTCCGGTCATGGAAATTCAATATCATCCTGTGATTCCAAATCTGGACAATGTGACTGCACTCGCCTTTACCTCTGCAAACGGTGTCCGCGCTTTTGTCAACCTAAAAGCCGATTGGACCGAAGAACAAAGAGCCGAAGTTTTTGATCTTCCTGTTTATGCGGTGGGCCCTGCCACGGCTCAAAAAGCTTGCCTTGCCGGGTTTCAAAATGTCCATACTGCAGGAGGAGATAATGCGCGCCTTGCCGATTTGATCATTTCAAAGATCGGCAACAATGATCGCGGCGCGCTGGTTTATCACGGCGCGGGTAGTGATCGACGCGGAGACTTAGTCAGTTTACTCGAACAAGCAAATCTTGGCACCCGAAGAGAGGTTTTATATCAAGGGGGCCCGATCCAAAATTTATCAAACGAAGCCTATGACGCTCTTTCAAAAATGCGCGGCGATCACAAGCAAGAAAATTTTCGAGTCGTATTTTTCTCCCCGCGCAGCGCACGATTATTTATGAAACAAATCCAACGTGCTGGGCTAATTGAGCACCTCTCTCAGCTTGAGGCATATTGCTTGAGCCAAGCCATTGCAAAAACGCTTATGGACGCAAACACCAGTGATTTGAGCGAGAGAAAATCATGGAAAATTGTGCGAACGGCTGCAAAACCAGAGATTGACTCACTACGTGACCTTTTAACGCCATAATTGTGGGCATAATGTGTTGAGGCGCACAGGCGTGACGCCTATATGACAGGCACATCACTTACAAACAGCGCTCAAGACATAATTATTCTATTAGGAGTTCATATCGATGGCGGATAAACGAAAATCCTCTAAATCAAAAAAAGCCACAAATGCAGGCGATACCAAAAAAGATGCGGTAACTAAAGCAGAGGATGCCAAACATGCAGATATGAGCGTACAAGCTGCTACAGCAGAGTCTGATCGTTTGGAAGTTGAAGAGGTTGAAGTGGAAATCGTCACCACCGATGATGATAGCCTTCATCCAGCCGGTGAACCCGCCGCAGATAATGATACTTCTCTCGGGGCTAGTATTGAAGCCAACACAAATATTGAGAATGATACCCCCCCATCCGCACTTGCAAAAGAAGGCCTTTCTCCCGGGATTATGTTTCTCTCCGTCCTGGGTCTTGTCGGGGCCATCGCTGCGGGTCTTTGGGCCTTTGGTGACAAAGACAAAAACCCGGACTTAGTCGAGACTCAAAGCGAAGACCCATTAGCCGCCACCAACCATGCTCAGCTGACCACTGACACCCCACCATCAACACCCAATGCGCCCGCGACGAGCAAGGCCACGACTGAAACGACACAAGCAACACCTGTTACAAACAAAATTGCGAATAGTGTCGAAACATCGACCAAGACAGCCCTAAATCAAATCGATACCGCAACCCTTGCTCAATCTTCCACCAACACGTTGCCTGCCGCTCCTGAAACTGTTGCGAATGAAACCAATGAACTTCAAAAATCAGTCAAATTGGCCGCAAGTGAGTTAACCCAAGCTACGAGGGAAGTACGGGCTGCAACTCTAGAGAGTAAGGATATTATCAGTGAGCAGACTGATAATCTGAAACAGACCACCGCGAAGTCTGAACAGGCAACCCAAGATGTACCATCAGAAAATGCAATCACGGCTACCAATGAAGCCACTACTGAGGCGATCTCAGATGTTGCGCCTGATTTTACCGAAACTCCAGTCGATCCAGTTGCGCAGACAGCTGAGTTGTTTGCCTCCGATCCTGGAAAAGTCCAAACCCCTGAAGATCAATTAGGTGCCGACCCCATCGCAGCCATTCAGTCATTACAACAAGAAGCCACAGAAAAATATGCTGATGATGAAAATAGCGCGACGGCAACACAAGATATTGAAAAAGAAAATATTGTAAAATCTCCCCCTGAAAATGCATCAATTGATCACCTAGCATCAGCACCCGATCAACCAGCGAACCTACCTTTAGAGTCATCACCAGAAGAGTCATCATCAGATTCTGCTTCAGCAGTACCTTCAAAACCGTCTTCTATCGCACCAGCTTTATCACCCGCTTTGGCTGCAACATCCGGCCCGACAAAGCCAGAAGAAGAAGATCGCTCTGTTGAAATTCAACGGGCCGCAGAGGAAGTTGAGGAGAAATTCGCCGGCGAGATCGCTGCGTTGGAAGATTCCTTTGAACAACGCACCACCCGAATTGCTAATGATCTTAAAGCAGAACAAAGCAGAGCTAAAGCACAAGCAGAAAAAATTGCCCTGCTTACAGAAAAACTCGATGCAGCATTGATTGCCAATGAGCAACGCTCTAACGAAGAAATCGCGCAGTTGCGACAACGCATTGACGAATTGAAAGCTGAAGACGAACAAAAATCAGTCTCAAGTGAACGCCGGACCTCAGGGCTCTTGGCCTTAATCTCTCTACAACGCACATTTGATCAAGGCATTTCCTATAGACGCGAGCTTGATGTCTTACAAAGCGCTTTGCCCAACCAATCAGCATACCGCGCTCTCAACAAAACAGCAGATGAAGGAGCCCCGACGCTCGAGACCTTAAAGTCGGGCTTTCCCCTCGCTATCCGTACGACATTAGCGCAACAGGAAACCGGGGCAAAAGGGCCAGTTGGTACAATTATGCGCAATTTAAAATCTCTCGTCAGTGTGCGCCCGGCCTCTCCCCAAGAGGGAACCAGCATGAAAGCGGTTATTTCGCGTGCAGAGGATTACTTGGATCGAGATAATATTACCGATACTATCGCAGAAATTTCTTCTCTGGGTAGTTCTGTTAGTGACGAGATGAGCGAATGGTTACAAAATGCAACTCTTCATAATGATGCCGCAGAAGAACTGCGTACTATCAATGAGAGTCTTTTAACCGGGATCGGTAATTAATCAGCTCAACGGCAAGACGCGCGATAACGCGAAGGACAATTTATGATTCGCATTTTGATATTCTTACTTCTTGTGATCTTTGCTGCTGGCAGTATTACTTTTTTGTCGGGCATAGATGGTATCATTGATATTCGGGCCTTTGATACAAAATATGAGATGCATACCGGTGCTGCTATCGGTATAGTCAGTGTGCTACTTCTGGTCCTTGTTTTTGCAACATCGTTGTTTAAAGATCTGGTTGCTCTGCCCGCTAAATTTCGTGCCCGTAAAAAAGAAGTGAAATTAGAGCGCGGTATGGCCGCTCTGGCCAGAGGCATGGAGTCTGTTATGGTTGGGGATGCAGTTGATGCACAACATCATGCCCGCATAGCTCGGCGTAATTTAGAACAATCATCTCTCACTCGATTGCTTACGGCCCAAGCCGCACAACTTACGGGTGATGATGGCGCTGCACGTGAAAATTTCACATTAATGCTGGAGGCGCCCGAAACAGAATTTTTAGGGCTACACGGATTATATGCTCACGCCAAGCGCGCTGGTGATAAAGTGGCTGCTAGACAACATGCGGAACGTGCTTTTGCATTAAGACCAAATGCGCGGTGGGCCTATGAATCTGTTCTTGATCTCGGCCTTGAACGAGGCGCATGGGGCGAAGCCAGAGAAACGTTAAAAACAGCAAAAGCAAATCGCTTGATCACACCAGAACAAGCTCAGCGCGGAGAAGCGGCCCTGCTGACCGCCGGCGCTTATGCTGCGGGTCTTGCCGATGACAATGAGACAGCTTTAAAAGAATCTGAAGAGGCTTTTCGCATGACCCCTCAACTGAGTCCGGCGGCGATTTTGGCAGCTTCAGCTTTGGCTGATAATGGTAAAAAATCAAAAGCTGCAAAAATATTAGAGCAATCTTTTTCCACGTCCCCCCACCCTGCAATCTCGAAATTATATCAGGAAATTTTTGCCGACGAGACACCGGAGAAACAAGCCAAAGCATTAAACAAACTTAGTGGTTTGGCCCCAGATCATCACGAAGGTAAATTTTTAGCCGCTCGTGCCGAATGCCTTCTGGGTCATGATCGCAATGCACTGGAGTTACTAGAGCCATTAATTGCAAACCGCCCATTCGCCCGTGAATTTCGCGCCGTTGCAGAGGCGGTTGAAAAATTACGTGATGAAGAAGCCGCGCGGCCCTGGATGGAGCGTGCAGCCAAAGCACCGCGGGACCCGGAACCGGGGGCAAACGGGAATTTCAATTTCACCAAAATAGGTTGGGCCAGATTGGTACGCGAATTTATGGACCATGACCGACTCTCCCCGCCCCCTCTTGAAGATACGAGTATCGTCAGTGCGCTTACACATGAAGAAGCCAAACTCCTCAGTGCTCCAACCGAACCTGAAGCCGACTCAAATGCTACAGAGAGAACAGATGGGGTTGATCATAATCAAAACCTGGAAGAAACGGTCGACATTGATGAGGCGCCTAATGAGACCGCGCAATCTGAAAATGATAATCGCACAGATAAAAAAAATCCTGACGCCGCTTAGAGGGCTTAATGGAAAAACCCATATAACCATCTGCCATCATCGGCATACCGGAAAAATTAGGCTGTAGTAATTTAAAGCACCTTCACTACAAATTGAATCGCCGAGGTGCTTTAAGTCTTTCTTTTATCGCATTTCTTGCAGTCCAACCGGTTCCCACAGACACGCAAAATGCTTTAGCGTTTCTCAGCTTTTACGGGACATGATGTCTTTATAAATAAGTCCGCAAGAACTCATTCTGGCCAAGTTGAGACAATTTCATCCAAGTTCGGTCTTGGGCGCTCTTGAGGTATAATCAACTTTGTTCCAATCACGATGAAGCCGATAATTTGCTCAGCCTCGTCGATATTGATCGCATTTTTAAAATGTGGACTAAATGCGCAATGACCTGTGAGCCAATTGGTTGAATATCCCAGGGCATTAGCCGCAATGATCAGGTTTTGACACAATGCCCCGCATGATAATAATTGTTCAGAAATTGGTTTGTTCGAACCTGGGACAAGTTTTGAGTGAATAATACAGGTGAGCGGTGCATTCGCCATAACTTGCATTTTTTCGATCTTATTATCTTTTGGATCTGTGGTTTCTGCCTTGTATGCCTCTATAAGTGCTTTTGAAAATGCCTTGCGGCCCTCTCCAGAAACCAGTTTGATACGCCACGGAGTCAATTTTCCATGGTCAGGAACCCGAATAGCAGCAGTTAATATCGTCTGCAGCTCTTCTTTTGTTGGCCCCGGATCACATAATAAATACGCAGATACAGAACGGCGCGATAGTAAAAGCGAGAGAACATCATTATCAATATTGTTGATTTTTGGTTTCATAAATTTCGCCGTACACCTTTTAATTTTGCTGATCGGCTCTATAGAAATGACCTGATGATAAGACTAGTTATAAGATTTTATCACATCGCCAAGCGCAAACAGACACCGTTCAACATTTATGTCTGAAGCCCCATACCCCATCAAGCCAATTCGCCAAATTTTCCCAGACAATGCACCAAGCCCTGCGCCAATTTCAAGGTTATAATTTTTTAAAAGCTGCGCTCTGATATCAGCCTCTTTGGGCCTTAAACTTTCAGGAACAAAGACTGCGTTTAATTGCGGTAAACGCTCCCCTTCACTTACGAGGAAAGAGAATCCGAGGTCTTCCAATCCATCACGTAGTTTTTCATGCATCTTCACATGACGAGACCACGCATTTTCTAGCCCTTCTTCATGCAAGAGTACCAAACTTTCATGGAGAGCATACATCGCATTGATCGGAGCTGTATGATGATAGGCACGCGCGCTCCCTTCTGCCCAATAATTCATCACTAAAGAGAGATCGAGAAACCAGCTTTGTACTGTTGTTTTACGTGATTGTATCGCGTTTATAGCGCGCGAAGAAAAACTCACTGGCGATAATCCTGGCGGGCAGGATAAGCATTTTTGACTACCCGAATAAACGGCATCAATACCCCATTCATCAAGATAAATAGGAATACCGCCAAACCCGGTGACGCTATCCATAATTGTCATACAACCATGCGCGTTTGCAAGACTTGCGAGGGTTTCTGCATCTGACCATACTCCGGTCGAGGTTTCTGCCTGAACAAAGGCTAAAATTTTTGCGTCTCGGTGAGCATTTAACGTGGCTTCCACTTTCTCAAGATCAACCGATCTACCCCAGTCATCAACAACTGGAATGGCAAGACCGCCACAACGTTCAATATTTTCTTTCATGCGCCCGCCGAAAACACCGTTCATGCAAACCACGACTTTATCGCCAGGTTCAACGAGATTGACAAAACATGTCTCCATTCCAGCGGAGCCGGGCGCAGAAACTGGAAATGTCAATGCATTTTGTGTTTGAAACCCAAAACGCAACAAGACTTTAATCTCATCCATTAACCCTACAAAATCAGGGTCGAGGTGACCGATGATCGGGCGTGCCATAGCCTCTAAAACACGGGGGTGAACATTTGAGGGACCTGGTCCCATCAAGGTTTTTTCTGTCGGGTGAAAAGAAGCGTAGGTCATAAGTTTTCAAGAATGGTCTAAGCAACCATCTCTAAACGAATTTTGTGTATTTATCCAGCACCTAAATTATGGCCATTCATGATCGCAACAGAAAAATTCTATTAATCAAGATTAGCTGAAATGGGTTTAAACTTTACTTTATTCATTCAATATAAAAACCTCTCTAGTTGTTTAGTCCCGGGAAGTGATGGAATCAGTCTATGTTTTGATCCATCAT